>PWYU01000065.1 GCA_003567725.1 Syntrophomonadaceae bacterium
AGCATGAACCTATGCAGGCCATAAAAAGTTTTATTATCACAATATCGGGCAGTGAAACCGGGCAGCGAATCCGTTCCGGTGAAATCACCCTGATCATCACTGATTTGGAGAAAGTATGGGATCAAGAAAGGTTTATTAGTATTTTAGAACCAGCCCTGGAACTATTAAAAGAAAAATTAGCGGTGAAGGAAACAATTAAGCTGGACACCCTTGATATTTTAGGCGATATGGATACGGGCAAATATTTTTGTCCGATGTGCAGCAAATTCTTTGAATTCTCGACGCAGAAAGATTCGATCACCTGCCCATTAATGGCTCAGAAATGCATGGCCGTACCAACAAACATCAATGATATCAAATACAAGCTCGAACACCTGGTCCGGGTTTACGATTACACTCCGGATATCTACAAGAAAATGGCTGAAACTTTAGATGCTCAACCAGGTGCTAAGGATTATCTGCGCAAGGTCCTAACTGAAGAGTGGCATTTCGAAGTTGATGCACAGGCCCTGGATCAGGTAAGCAGTTTACTGGGTGTAAAAGACTATTAGAAAAGCTGGTTGCCGACTGACACAAAGGGAGCAGTTAATCTTTTTTTTACTGCCCCCTTTGTAGTTGCTTTTCCACCTCTAATTATTGTGCTTATCAACCAATCCCTTGAAAGCTTTAATCAAGTCCTGTAGGGTTATCTTCGAACATACGTGATTTTAGTTTTGCTATGCGCTGGTTATAAAGCTATTCTGAATCGCTGGGAAAAGCAGTACCTGGAATAGCTTGCTGACCTTGTTTACAGGTGGTTCGGATTTAATTAGACTCACCTGACAGATTCAGCCTGCTCACCACCACGCAGCATTCGCTATAATCCCCACCAGGCTGCTGGTGCAAGAAATAACACAGTGATTGCAGGTATTAACCCCAGTGAAAGATACCCCAGGACAGGTATCATAATGGTGAATATTAATGCTATTAGTATCGAAACAGGTGATCGCTTCATTGTTCTTCAAGCCCCTTTCATTTTAAGCATCTTCACTCCGTGCTTTCAGCCACTCCATCAGTTGATTTATCGAAGCAAGCTGAACTGGTATTTAAAGCAGTAAAACATCTTATTGACGAGGAATCAAAAAACATGGAAATTAAATGGTTTGGCACTGCAACCCTTTCTTTTTCCAGCGGAGATGAGTCAATTCTATTTGCGCCTTTACCTGCATCACCTTGATGATGCTTTCCCTCCGGTATCAAGCCCGGTGGATACAGCTTCATTTGTTGATAAGGCTGCCCGGGAATATCCCGGACTGCAGGTGATCGTACCGTCATTTAAAGAGACAGCAATCATTTAAGCATAAACAATAAATCCGCCTGGATAATAAAAGCCTGCTCGGCTATAAAAAAGCAATTGATATAGCCAGTTATTGCAAGTACAGCGGCAAAGATTGCCGGACCAATGGCAAAGCCTCCCTTATCACCAGCCATCCACACCCCCGTGAAATCATTATCTATTTGCAATATTGCTAATAGAAAGCTTAGCACTATACTTAGTATTATATAAATGCACGATAGTTAAGAAGATGACAAACGAGGATTAAGATGCCTGGTTGGCTGGCGCCTAATATAATATCTCCCTACAAGCCGGGCAGCTGTGAGATACACAGCCAAAATAATTAATAGCGCAACTCTTTTACAATAATAAGGAGATCAAGCTATATGAATAGTAATAGTGAATTATTATTGACCAAAGATGGATTTGAAAAATTTGAAAATGAACTGATGCATTTAAAAAATGATAAGCGAAAAAAATAGCTAAACAAATCAAAGAAGCAATTTCTTATGGAGATATCACTGATAATGCTGAATATGAGGATGCTAAGAATGGGCAGGCTTTTGTGGAAGGCAGGATAATTACCCTTGAAAAACTATTGCGTCGCGCTCGCCTGCTGGAGATAGACAACAATAACGGGCACTTAGTTGCTCTTGGTACTACTGTGAAGCTAAGGAGCCTAGGTATTAGTGAAATCGGCGTATACACCATCGTAAGCACTGCCGAATCAGATCCATTTGAAAATAAAATATCCGATGAATCCCCGGTAGGAAAAGCTGTTTTAGGTTCGGCAGTAGGCGACCATGTTAAAGTTAATGCACCGGCCGGCACTTTATATTACAAAATTGAGGATATCCAGTAACTTAAAAGACTTGCAAGGTTCCATCTCAGTGATGAGCTAAGAGAAGGCAGACAATTTAAATGAATATTGATGTAATAGCCTGAATTGCTTTACAAAAACCATTAAAGGAAGGGTTTCCAGTGAAGAGAATTGCATGGATGAGTCTTAGGATGCTCGGTCTTGTAATATTGTTGGGCTGGGTTATGACAGGCTGTGCGCCCGGAGAAGAAACTCCACCGCCTGAAGAAGCTGTTGTGAACGTTACAGCAGGCGAAGGTTACTTCGATCCGGATGTTATTATGGTTGACCAGGGGCATGAGGTAACTGTGTTTATCGCAAACATAACCGAGGAAAACCATACTTTCACTATCGACGAGTTGGGTATTGATGTTAGCCTTGCACCCGGGGAGCAGGAAGAAGTCACTTTTACAGCTACAGAAGAAGGTTCCTTTGAATTCTATTGCGCTGAACCCGGGCATCGTGACGCTGGAATGTATGGATATTTAGAAGTGGGTGAAGCGCCGCATATACCTGACGATAATGATAACAACGGAGTATATTAACAGCTGACATTTTACAGCAAATAAGTATAATTAACATCAGGATTAATTATGCATTTCAATGAAAGGTGTCGGATGTGAAATTAAAGATTCTGCGTTCACGGCAGCGGTGTACGACTTCTTCCTGAGGCCTTTTGAGTCTTTGCTCATACAGAAATGGCGGCGACAACTCTGGGAAGGTGTCAAAGGACCTCGTGTACTTGAAGCAGGGGTAGGTACCGGATTGAATATTGCCCATTACAGCTCGGACTACCATGTTACTGCCGTTGATTTGAACGAAAGCTTCCTACAGAGGGCATATAGAAAAGCAAAGGGAAAGCCGGTGCAGGTAGAATTTGTTCTGGCCGATGTAAAAAGCCTTCCTTTTCCCGATCATAGCTTTGATACTGCTGTATCTACATTTCTTTTCTGTCAATTACCCGATCCTATGCCGGGTCTTACTGAAATAAAGAGGGTGTTAAAGCCAAATGGCGTTTTATTAATGCTGGAACATGTCCGGCCTCAGGGCAGGTTGGGGGGAGTTATCAGTTCCCTTTCAGGACCTCTTTACCTTCTTACCGGCGAACAGATTGCACATAATACCGAAGGATTTACCACCACAGCCGGATTTACCAATGTTACCAGTGAGACACTATTTGGCAATATGGTCAAGCTTATCAGGGCGGAAAATGACAACTACAAGTGAAAAGATATATTTCAAGACCTGACCCCCGGACTTAGCGCTAGCTTTTTCCTGTTTTGAATCATAGTAAAGTTCTCCTGTTCACTTTAATCTGTGCTTTATACTATAAACAAACTCACGATGCAAGTAATAAAAACCTTACTCTTTAACCCTACGTCCCTTATTTTTCAGCTTCTCAAGCTTTGCTTTAATTCTATCTTCCCTCTTTTTTGTTTCTTCTAAATCCAGCTCAAATTTTACTCTCGGCCAGCTGCCTTCTTTAGAGCCTTTTGGCAATAATTCTTTAGGAATATTAACTTTGATTTCTCCATTGCCAAACAGCACTATGGCAAAATCACCTTCAAACCTGTCTATAACTGCTTTCATATGCTCACCTTTTCTATTATTGTGGAGGCCTACAGTTCCCACATGGGGAATAGCCGGCTGCTTTAGCCTCTGCAACACTTTAAAAAGATATAAGATTTTCAGGGTTTATATTATTCACATGATTTTAAGTATTTCGGATATGTAGTAAACAATAATACCCGTTATAATTGCAATAACTAATATCCCATACACAGCAAGAATGATGGCTATTATTCTTGCGAAAGGGCTTGTCACAATAATATCTCCAAAGCCAATTATTGTAACCACGGCAAAGCTGAACCAGATCGCATCGAAGAAGCTGTTAACATTAGAATCGACCAGCCATATAATAAGTGCTGAAATAAGAAAGAAAACTAAAAAAGCTGGATAAAACCTTCGACATGCCGCTTGTTTTTAATATGATCGACAGCAGTTTTAATTTACTCATACCTTTCCCTCACTAAATGGGATGCTCGGACTCCGATTCAACTCCAAAAGCAATACGCAGCGCTTCATCTTCCGAAACACCTTCTATAGTGGACATGTCAACAACTCAAAACTCACCCAGCGTCAAGGTTCCGGTTTTATCAATAATCACGGTGTCCAGGTTCCGCGCTTCCTTAAGACCTCGCCGATCCCGGATTAAAAATCCATTCGTGACTCCCAGAATCGTGGATATGGCTACTACCAGGAGCACCGCCAGACCCAGCGCATGAGGTGTAATACACTCTGTGACTGAACAATAGAACACATCTCGATCCAGTGGCCCAGAAGCATTATTGTAACCAGGGTGGCCAGTTCCCACCAAAGAGCTTCGGCTTCAATCAGTTAGGGTCATAATTAAGGATAGCCAGAACTTATCACGGAACATCTCAGGATTGTGTCCGGCGTGTTGATCATGGCAATAGTTTATTGACAAAATGTTTGCAATAGTCTCAAACCTCTTGATAGCATAAGCATGAATATATAGCTAAGCTCACAATTAAAGTAACGCTTAAAGAGTAGCTATTTAATTGGCAGGAAAACGCGCAAAAACGAGGAATTTGAACAAATATGAGTAACCCGGTACTGCCAGTAATATAACCTGACCGGAACAAAATAAAGGGGTTGTCATAATGTTAATCGCCTATCCTGTATATATCCTGCGCTTGTTTTTTACAATAGCGGCCAATATCTTAAAAAAAGGGCTGCGCCCGCCTGAATATGTCACCTTTACCCTGCACGGCAGCTACACCGACCTGCGCCGTCCGCCGGAAGGTTTTCTACAAAAAAGGTTGGGTCCCCGGGAGAAAAGCCTGCAGGAGCTGACCATGGAGCTGAAAACCGTAGCTAAAAGCAGCCAGGTCAAGGGGATAATCTTCTTTTTGAATAAACCTGAACTGTCACTATCGCAGGTCCAGTCCCTGGCCCGGGTGATCGAGGAAATTCGGGCAGGTGGTAAAGAAGTAATTACCTGGAGTACTATTTATGATACCTTAAGTTACAGCCTGGCCACTGCGGGAAACAGGATTTTGCTCCAGGAAGGCGGTGTGGTCTATACCCTGGGTTTTGCCAGCCGCCAGCTTCACATGAAAGAAGCCCTCGCATGGTGCGGTGTCGAACTTGATGTGGTCCGGGTAAGCCCCTTTAAATCAGCCCTGGACAGGTTAATTCGATCCGATATGTCTGATGAGGTAAGGGAAATGACCGGGTGGCTGATGGATTCTTACTACCAGCAGTTAATTGAAGCCATCATCCGGGGCCGAAACCTGAATGAAAATGAAGCAAACGCCCTGGTTGAGAATACACCCCTCTTCGGAAATAAGGCAGTCGAAGCCGGGGCTATAGATAAAGTGGTCAATGCTGAAGACCTGCCGGCCTACCTGGGCAGCAAGGATAAACCGGCCCGGCTGGCCAGCTGGGATGAATGTAAAAAATGTTTTACCAGGCCCCTGCCACCGCCACCCGGCAGGTATATTGCTATTCTGCGGGTCCAGGGCAATATCGTTGATGGCAAAAGCAGCCGCCCGCCGGGCAGGCCGCCTCTGCCTGCGCCCTTTATCTTTAATGAGCAAACCGGGGATTTAAGCTTTGTCTCTCAGGCCCGGCTGGCCCTGAGAGACAGGAGAGTGCGGGCTGTCTTGCTGTTTATTGATTCCGGGGGAGGTTCGGCTGCTTCCTCGGAGGCGATTACTTCAATCCTCGGAAAACTTGCTGCAAAAAAACCGCTTGTTGCATTGATGGGTTCGGTTGCTGCAAGCGGAGGGTACTACGTGGCTACGGCTGCATCTTATATCGTTGCAGAGCAGGCCACCATTACCGGGTCAATCGGCGTAATTGCTGCCAAGGTAGTAAATGCCCGCCTGCTGGAAAAATTGCTATTAAACCGGGAAACTATTGAACGGGGCAAGAAAGATCTTTTTGCCTCACAGGATGAACCTTTTACTGAAGAAGAAAGAATTAAAGCCCTGGGATTTATCAACCACATCTATGAGCTTTTCCTTAAAAGAGTGGCCGACAGCCGTTCCCTGGACACTGGAGTGGTCAAAGAGGTTGGTGGAGGCAAAGTGTGGACCGGGCAGCAAGCCCTGGAACACGGCCTGGTCGATGAGCTAGGTAGCCTGGAAACGGCACTTACCAGGCTGCGCCGGGAAGCCGGGCTTCCGGATAACACTCCCTTGATTGACATCCCCTATTTGAGGCGGGATACGGCCCCCCTGCCTAGTACTTCAGGCTGGATAGAATTTGCCTTAAGCAACCTGAACCAGTTTCAGGACGGCAAAGCCCTGCTGGCCGGCCCTCCGTACTTTCACCGGCCCATAACCTGAGGACAGCCAGATCGAATTCTACAGATCAGGACAATCAAAAAAATTTAGGTTTATTAAATGAGTACCGGGTTAATTATAAACGATTATCGAATTCATTAAAAAGTAGCTGGCGTGCAGACAGCACAACAGAATAGTCCGTCTGTGTTGCCTCTGTGATCTTTACGGGAGGAGGATTATTTCCCTCATTTGCTGTTCCGGCAGTTCATCACTACTGCCATACACCTTGTAATAGTCTCCATCCAACCAGGTTTCAATGTATTGATCGTAGTGATCGCTCATAAAGTGCCCGCTCTGCCCGCCGGCGAAAACGCCGTATGCTTCTATCTGCGGCTCCATGACCGCGATAAAGCGTAACCCCGCAGCCAGTGTCACATTGAAGGGGTCGTTAAGGGAGTAGTTGGCCCGGCCAACCGTTTCATTATCGCCTCCGTACGGGTAAGGCCCGCGGTTAAAAAATGGCTTCAGCATGTCTTCTTCGCCCAGTAAATGATCAAAGGAAATGGACTGCA
>PWYU01000077.1 GCA_003567725.1 Syntrophomonadaceae bacterium
GCCGGGGCCAGGTGAAACTGGCACCCGGCGGTTTCGCCGCACTATAGAACAGGGAAACCACATTCGTGTTACGACACGATGAAAGCGACTACCCGTCGCACAAAAAAGCTGCCCCTTTCGGGGCAGTCTTGCGGCTTTAAAGAGTAAATTTAACTATCAGGGCCGGATCGAGAACCCTGAAAGTGAAAGATTCGGCGATATACAGCATGACATTCTTACTATCATGGTACTGATAACCGATCGAAAAATCAATACCCAGGTTTAATTCCAGGTCTTCGTGGTCATATGGGAGCAACAAGGCGCCTTCTAAAGCAGGCGAGAACAGGATATCACCTTCAATTAATTCCTTGATTTGCCTGAATAGAGGGTAAGCCCCGGCTTCATGGTTGATTTGGTGCCAGACTTTTTCCCCGGCAACCAGGATGAGAGGCGTGGAAGCAAAGTTGTCCTGGAGGGTAAGAACACCGTCTGTAACGGCATCCATTATTGAAGAAGCATCCTGTCCGAACTCCAGGGTCTTATTGGCTGCCTGATTGAGGCCTTCAATATGGCCTTTTGAATAACCATTGAAAATAGCGTTCTCTTCAAACAGGGCTGCCTTTCGGGCTGCTTCTTCCAGCGGCCCTAAGTCTACATCCCGGGCACCCCTGGTTAAATTGTCCATTTCCCAGCGATTCAAGGTAAATTCTGTCCTGGTTTCAACTAAAGGTTTGACTTTATAAAGCCCTGTACTGACCTTCTCCGGGTTTTCTTCCAGAATTGAAAGTCTGCCTTCGGGTATTGCCGTATGGTTTAATCCACTGGGGCCGTCTACATGTACGATTTTACGGGCCGTAAGAACACTTTTCAAAATTTCCGTTGCTCTTTCATCTATTCCATCCCAGGCCTCTTCTGTTAAAGGTGCCAGATGGCGTTTAAGAAAATCCATAGCTATCCCTCCTGCTATTTTTTCATACTGCCCAGGTTCAGGCCACCCGGGGTATTAGGGTTATTTCCATGGTCCGCATTGCCTTCTTCCGCATGACCGATGAAACCTTCTGTAAACAGGTTCGCTCGCAGCTCTTCATCCCAGCCGGGCATATTTCTCCTAAGCCATTCCAAAACCATGCAGGCATGCTCAATCTCTTCATCACGGTTATGTTTTAGAACTTCTTTTAGGGCATCATCATCAGAGACATCTATCCTCTGATGATACCAGATCACCGCTTCCACTTCTTCCATGAGGCTCTGGAGAGCGCGGACGGAATCTTTTGCTTCAGTACTAAGCTGATCCGTTGGTTCTATATAATTTGACACTTGGCTACCTCCTAACTTAAGTGATTTATACTCATAATAAAAGTATATAACAGCAGCTTTTTCCGGTCAAGGCAAAAACCAGAAAATATAAAATAGCGCGAGTTTGGGGCAAGTCTTGAATTGTTACTTATTCCGACGCTTTGGCCGGGCCAGGAGCATTCTTAAAAAGCAACCGGAACTTTAAACCTCCTCTATTCATTGGTAGTGCAGGTCAGACACAAATTCTATTGGATGACATTCTCCTTAATTATTGTACGTTTTGAATTTCTTGCCATCATTACTTAAGTATACTTTGTAACCTGCCAAAAACTGTACACAAAAAGGTCTTAGGGTTTGTTGCCAACCCCAAGACCTTTGTATTTACTGGTGCGCCCGGCAGGATTTGAACCTGCGGCCTCCTGATTCGTAGTCAGTTACTCTATCCGGGCTGAGCTACGGGCGCATATGGCGGAGAGAGAGGGATTCGAACCCTCGAAGCGGGGTTTTACCCGCTTAATCGCTTAGCAGGCGACCGCCTTCGACCTCTCGGCCATCTCTCCACGTTTCCCCTGGCGGAGGGGGTGGGATTCGAACCCACGGCCCTTTTCGGGTCACTGGTTTTCAAGACCAGCTCCTTAAACCACTCGGACACCCCTCCAGAAGGGTTAAATTGCATTATAAAGTATAGCAAAGCTGATAGTTTGTGTCAATTGAGTTTTTTGAGCCCTGTGGTTTGACCCCATAAGCTCCATCATAGCTAATAGGGGTTCTCACCCTGTTCTTACTATATTAAAGTTATTTCTCGTTATCTATGATTCAGAATTAAACTTGCTCTTAAGCTAAAGACCATCGTTGCTTCATTAGCAATCCAGTATAAAAATCCTTGACAACAATTCTATTAATCAGGAATCTGCTTTTATTATCTCCTGCCCGTTAAAGTAGGGGCGCAGGACTTTCGGTATAATCACGCTGCCGTCTTTCTGCTGGTAATTCTCAAGAATAGCGGCAACTGTTCTACCAATAGCTACCCCGGACCCGTTTAAGGTATGCACAAACTGGGCTTTTTTGCCACTTTCGGGGCGGTATCTAATACCTGCCCGACGAGCCTGAAAATCAGTAAAGTTGCTGCAGGAGGATATTTCGCGATAAGTCCCGGCAGCCGCCAGCCACACTTCCAGGTCATATTTTTTGGCAGGGGCAAAGCCAAGATCTCCGCTGCACATTAGCATAACCCGATAAGGCAGCTCCAAGAGCTGCAGGACTTTTTCTGCATCACGGGTCAATGATTCCAGCTCGTCCATTGAATCATTTGGGCGGACAAATTTGACCAGTTCCACTTTGTTAAACTGATGCTGGCGGATCAAACCCCGGGTATCGCGGCCATGGGCCCCGGCTTCTGCTCTAAAGCAGGCACTGTAGGCACAGTAATAGAGAGGAAGCTGATCGTCTTCCAAAATCTCATCGCGATGTAAGTTGGTAACAGGAACTTCTGCGGTGGGGATCAAGTACAAATCGGTCCCTTTAACCCGAAAAGCATCTTCAGCAAATTTGGGAAGCTGACCGGTTCCGGTCATACTTGCCTCGTTGACAAGGAAAGGTGGGAAAACTTCACGGTAGCCATGCTCCGTTGTATGCAGATCAAGCATAAAATTAAATAAGGACCGTTCAAGCCTGGCACCGGCTCCGTAATAAAGAGCAAAACGACTTCCGGTTATTTTACCGGCTCTTGGAAAATCGATGATATCTAAGTTAGTACCGATGTCCCAGTGGGGGAGGGGCTCAAAATCAAATTCGGGCTGTTTTCCCCATACACGAACTTCTACATTATCCGCTTCATCGCTACCTTGTGGGACTACAGAATCGGGCAGGTTAGGAAGGTTTAACAATAATTGCTCTATATTATTATCCAGCTGACGCAGCTGCTCATCAAGATCTTTAATTTTCGCCGAGACTTCTCGCATTTCAGTTTTTTTATTTTCGGCAGCTTCACTTTTCCCACCAGATTGGCCAATTTCCTTGGAAACGCGATTGCGGATCTGTTTGAGCTCTTCTACTTCTTTGAGCAGCCTGCGACGATTATTATCTTGAGCCAGCAGGCCGTCAAGATCACCTTCTTCTCCTTTGAGATGCATAGCCTGACGAACAAGTTCCGGATTTTCCCGGACAAATTTTAAATCCAGCATAATAATTACACCTCCTTTTACTGTTACTGTTACATCTCTTCTGGCGCCACAATGCCAAGCAAGCTCAGCCCATTCGTCAATATCTGTCTGGTCGCATTAATCAATAGCAACCTGGCCTTTTTTATTTCCGGATCGCTGGTCAGAACAGGGCAGTTGTGATAAAAACGATTAAATTCCCTGGCTACGTCAATCAGGTAGCGAGCCAATATGGAAGGTTTGAGACTTTCAGCTGAATCTATTATTTTTTCTGGCAGCATGGCCAGTGTTTTAATCAAAGTAATCTCTTCCTCTTTTTCCAGCAAAGCAATAACTTTGTCATCCCATGATAGTAAATCAGGTCCAGCTTTCCTGATAATACTACAAATCCTGGCATGAGCATACTGAATATACGCAGCAGTTTCACCTGAAAAGTCTAAAACTTTTTCCCAGTCAAATTCAATATTTTTTACCCGGTCATTGCTTAAATCACCAAACCGCACCGCTCCTAAGCCGACCGCTTCGGCAGCGCCGTCCTTATCCTGCAGATCAGGGTTTTTTTCCTCTATTATGGCACGGGCCATCTCTACGGCTCGATCTAAAACTTCTTCCAGCAATACAATTTTACCAGCCCGGGTAGACATGCGCCCTTCTTTAAAACGAATCATACCAAAAGGTACATGGACGCAATTAGCAGCCCAGGTGAAGCCAAGCAGCTCCAGTAATTTAAACAGCTGCTGAAAATGCAATGTTTGTTCAGCTCCAACCACATAAAGAGAACGGGCAAAATTGAAGGTTTCTTTTCGGTAAATAGCCGCTGCCAGATCCCTGGTTATGTAAAGGGTGGCACCATCTTTTTTACGCAACATAACTGGAGGCAGATTATAAGGCTCCAGTTCAATGATCAGAGCGCCTTCGCTTTCTTTCGCAATACCTTTTTCTTGAACAAGATTAACAACCTGATCAAGCATCTGATTATAATGGCTTTCCCCATGGTAGTGCTCGAATCCTATGCCCAGCCTGTCATAAATTTCAGCATAAGCTTCCAAGCTAAGCCTTTTAAAGTGTTCCCAGTAGGAAACGGCTTCCTTATCGCCGCTTTCCAGCTTTTTAAACCAGGAGCGGGCATCATCATCTAATTCTGGTTTATCATCAGCTTCCTGATGAAATTTCACATAAAGGCGGTATAGATAATCCACCGGATCATCTTTTAGTTTGCTTTCTTCACCCCATAGCTTGAAGGCAACAATTAACTTGCCAAATTGAGTTCCCCAGTCGCCAAGATGATTTATGCCTATGCTGTTATAACCAAGAGCCCGAAAAATGAGATATAGCGAATGGCCAATCACAGTGGAACGAATATGGCCAACCCCAAAAGGTTTGGCAATGTTAGGAGAGGAATAATCGATAGTTACATTTGCGCCCTCGCCAAGATTAGTATGGCCAAACTTATCCTGTTCTTCCCATACTTTCTTTAAAACCTCTGTACTGTATGTTTCAGGGGCAATATAAAAGTTTAGATAAGGCCCTCTGGGCTCAGTATTTTTCCAGTACAAACCCTGTTTACCGGCCAGTTTATTACCTAAATCCTCCGCTATAGCGGCTGGTGATTTTTTCATTTTTTTAGCCAATGTAAAGCAAGGGAAAGCAATATCTCCATAATCCGGTTCAGGGGGCACTTCCAAAAGATCTAATACCAACTTCTCCTCCATTTCAACAAGAGGAGCTAATACTACTCCTATTTCTTCTTTAAGTTTCTGCATGTGTTATCTCCTTGATACTTTATCCTTTATTTTAGATCAATGAGTCTTAATTGACAAATTGATGATTACTACAACAAACAGGCTTGCAGGGAATTACTGTAATTACTCTCTTTTCTATTGTTCCGGGTTTATAAAATAGGGACGATGATGAAAACGGCCCAAAGAAGGATAACCAACGGGCGGCTCCCACCTTTCACCTTCGACAAGCACCTCTACTCTCTGAGCCCTGCTATTTTCAAATACAGTCATAAATAGAGCATCCAATATTAATTCCGCCTGCAGTTTTTCTTGAGCCTCAACTTTCTCCGGAAAAACACTCTGAAAAGGTTGATTTAAGTTAATTTGGATCTGTTCTCTAGATATTCTTAAATCTATTAATTCCAGGTTTGAAGGAACAAAAGGAAGCGATCGGCAGGCCTTTAAGGTTTGTTCAACCAGATACTGCAATTCCAGATCATTATTTCCTGCATCCGCTTCTCTTAATTTTAAATAATAACGGTTCCCACTCATCACCGGAATATAAAGTGGTTTATTCCACTTATAAGGGTTTAGAGGTTGATCAAGGGCTAAATCTTCACCAAAAAACTCCAATGGTTCATCATCAAGCGTTAGGACAACATCTTCAACTTCTGAAAAAGAGCTAATAGTCAATAAAAGTGAATCCAGGGCAGTGGCACTCTGCGCAGCACCGCTTATTTCCGTCCATTCTAAAGAAAGCTCCAACCACAGCTGCCCTTCTTCTTCAGAATAGGAGATATCAAAAGAAGCGTCTTTTTGAGGTATCGTCCGGTAGAGAGCGCTGCCTCGAGCCGGTCCGCGGACCAATTCTTCAATAGCAACCTGAATGGGATCGTCTGCATCGCCTATAGATCTGGTCACTGGAATAAGATTAGAGTTTTCATCAATAAAATAAATTGTAACCTTTTTTTCATCAGGCCTTTGTTCAGTTGAAACCGGGTTATAAATGGGGACAGTGGCCACATCATTTTCAGTCTCAGATAAAAGGGGTTCAAGGTTAATCAAGTCTATATAACCATCTTCGCCACCAACTACTACAAGATATGGATGTCCTGATTTAACTAATTTTTCTACCCTCATAGCTACTTCCCAGCTGTTTACTTCTTCACCCTGACGATCAAAAATTATCATCTGCGTATAATCTTCCCGATAGTGGCGCCATGAGCTGCTAAGCAGGTACTGACCATCTGCAGTAAAAGAAAATAGCGAGCCGTCCGCAACCCGCTTTTTCCAAAGTAAGCCATCATTTAAATCATAATAGTAGAGGTTTTCATCTGCACCTTCTTGATTTCCATATACCAGCAAACGGTTATAGTTTTGAGGATTAAACATTACCGTGTTGGGCTCAAAAGGCAGCTGGATATCCCATAAAGTCTGACCCTGCGAATCATAAACCCTCAGATTATTGTCTTCCTTAGCCGCCATCCGGCTGCCATGCCTTGAAACAGCCGCTAGATATTTCCCTTCATAAGACCACAATTCTTCACCATCAATATCAACTGCTGTAAAAACCGGTTGATCGTCCTGCAGGTGGGTGTAAATAATACTGGCCTGATCAAGATATTCACTGGTCAGGTAAAGGTTTTTTACCAACCCGCATTCGAGAACCCATTTTTTCTCTCCATCTCTGCTAAAAAATTCAATCTGGCTTATTGGTTCATCTTCATGGTGCCGTGCCGCAGCTAACCAGTTGGCGTTGGGGGAAATAGCCACTTTGCCTACAGGCAGTCCTTCTTTTTCCCAGTAGTGATTTTGATCGGTAGATGTAAAAAAAAGCAGTCCACCCTCAGTTCCAGTTAGGACATAATTACCACAGGTAGAAATTTTTGCTTCTTTGGGAGCAGTTGCAAAACTTCTATCCCAACGCAGCTTCCGTTCTTGATCCAAAAGGCTGACCATTTTATTGTCAGTACTAAACAGGATCCCTGTTAAGTTATGGTCAACATTAAGATCGTATATTGCAGCACTAGAAAACCAGAGATCATACAGGGCTCCTCCTTGATCAGGATCCTGGGGATCTATAGTAACACCGGTATGTTCTGGTTCAGGAATTAACTGGATAGTGAAGAGGTATATACCGGCAACGACAAAGATGCCTGCTATAATGATCATGTAATAGAAAGGTTGTGCTTTTTTCATTGTAAACACCTCCTGGCGTTACAACCAGAGTGTAGAATATTTTATCATAACTTGAGGCTCAAACTAAAAGATAAATTCTTTAAAGTTTCTTGAATAAAGATTAATAAACCATAACATTTTATTCATTGGCTGCCTGAAGGGCAAAATAAAAACTGCTACCTTTACCTTGCTCACTTTCAACCCAAACCCGTCCATTATGCTTGGCAATTATTTCACTTACTATTGCTAAACCTAACCCTGTTCCTCCACCTTCTCTGGACCGGGCCTGATCAACCCTGTAAAAACGTTCAAAAATGAAATCTTGGTCTTTTTTGGGAACACCATTTCCGGTGTCCTCTACTTTGGTTATTATTTCACCATCTTCTCTGTACAGGATCAGGGAAACTGATCCGCCGGATGGAGTATAATTCAAAGCATTATCAAGCAAATTTAACACCACCTGTCGCAACTGCATGGGGACAGCATATACTTTCATGATCTCATCAGGTATGAAATCATAAAATTCAAGGTTGGACTTGCTAAATCTGTACTTGTTTTCTCTAACCATATCTTTAAGGAAAAAATTCATGGTGATTTCTTCATATTCCACCTGGTTTTTTTCTAGTTTAGATAGTTCAAGCAAATCATTGACCAATTGTACCAGCCGATCCAATTCATTATCAAGATCATCAACAAATTCTTTTTGTTGTTGGGGTTCCATCTCATGCTCTTTTAGAGCTTTCGTCAGAAGACTCATGGTGGTTAAAGGTGTCCGCACTTCGTGAGCGACATCAGCAGCAAACTTTTTTAAATTGTTGGTATAATAGTTCAATTTTTTAGCCATAATGTTAAACTGATCGGCCAGGCGTCCAATTTCGTCACCGGAAGTAAATTCAATGTGTTGATCAAGTTTACCCTCAGACATTTTACGCGCAGCATTGGTTAACTCTTCCAAAGGGCCGGTGAAGCGGCGGGCTAAAGCTATAGAACCCCCTCCTACAACAGCCATGGCCAGCACCGTTGAAAGAAATAAAAACATTCTTATATCAGCCAGGGTTTGGTAAACGTCTTCTAGCGAAGTAGAAAGGAATATTACCCCGATTACTCCTTCGTTTTCTTCCCGCACGGGAATAGCCATTTGCTTGATCTCATGACCTATCCGCTCGCTGTAAGTGACGCTATTGCTTACTTCACCATCAAGAGCTGCCGTGACATCCTCCTGTTCAAGTTTCTGGTTCAGAAGGCCACCCACTCTAACAGAATCGCCTATAACCATACCTTGCTCATCAATAAATACAACTCTTGCCCCAGCCTGGCGGCTGATATTTTCAGCAAGCGAACTCAAGCGGACAGTATCTATTTGACCCCGCAGGTGCCCTACCAGGAACTCAGAGGCTAAAAAACCAGTTCTCTGAAGGTGATCCAATAAATTGTTCAGGTGATAACGCTCTAACGTAGAATATAAAAACAGACTGATGATGATCATCACAGCGAGGATAATTGCCAAAAAAACAGCTGTGAGGCGGAAACGGATGCTATAAAACTTTACCATTAAAGATCCTCCCTGAGTTTATAGCCCGTTCCCCATACTGTAATTATAAACTCTGGATTTGCCGAATCTGATTCTATTTTTTCTCTCAAATGCCTTATGTGCACATCCACAGTCCGGACATCACCATAGTAATCATAGCCCCAAACCTGGGCCAGGAGTTGTTCTCTTGAGTATACATTACCGGCATTAATCGCTAAGTAACTCAACAAGGCAAATTCTTTTGAAGTTAAACTGATCTCCTTTTCCCCAATGCGAACTCGATGCTGTAATAAATCAATCTCCAATTTGCCAATTTGAATCTTTTTTTTCGATCCTTCCTCTGATAAAGTCGTACGTCTCAATACTGCTTTTATTCGAGCTACCAGTTCTCGTGAATTAAAAGGCTTGGTTAAATAATCATCGGCTCCGAGCTCCAAGCCTAAAACCTTGTCAATATCTTCGCTGCGGGCTGTTAACATAATTATCGGTACTTCTAACTTTTTACGTATCCTTCTGCATACTTCAAAACCATCAACTTCCGGAAGCATTAAATCAAGCACTACCACATCAGGCTTCAAGGAAAAGACCTTATCCAGAGCCTCTTCTCCATCATAGGCCACCTCAACCCTAAAGCCTTCTTTCTCCAGGTTAAAGGTAAGCGCTTTTACCAGTGTTTTTTCATCATCAACCACCAGAACCAATTCATTACTCATTAGCCACCCCTCCATTACCAGGTTTATGGTAAACCTTTACAACTTCTTGTATGTCTTGCCACACAAATTTTTTTTTGCCCGGATCTCTTAATAGCGCAGCAGGATGAAAAGTAGCCATGAAAAGCCTTTTCCCAATTCTGCGCCAGCTTCCACGAAACCTGGTAATAGAAGCATGTTTATCTATTAATGATTTTGTAGCAAGCGAACCAAGGCAAACTATGATATCCGGATCTATTAAGTCTATTTGTTTCAGAAGATAGGGCATACAAGCTTCTATTTCCGATTGGACTGGCAACCTGTTATTAGGAGGGCGGCATTTTACAACATTTGTTATGTAAACTTCTTCCCGACTAATTTCTGCTGCCTTCAATATTTTATTGAGAAGCTGCCCGGCTCGGCCAACAAAGGGCTCTCCCTGCCTGTCTTCGTCTCCGCCCGGACCTTCTCCTATAAACATTAAACGGGTATTGTGATTACCTGTACCAAAAACCACCTGCTGGCGCCCTTCTTTTAGCGGGCAATTTCTGCAGGCCAAGGCTGTTTCCTTCAACCGGCCCAGTTCATTAGCAGCAGCTTCGCTACTGGCAATTTGGGGATTGTTATCCTGCATCTCTGGTGAGCTGGTATGGCTGTTTATAATATCCATGAGGGATTTTTGTTGCTCTTCTTTAATTGCATTCACCCCGCTTTATGGTGGATTCCGGTCTATTAACCAGGCATGCCCAATCCAATTCCCTGTAGAGTTTACTCAGGAGGTGAAACCATTAAACTATTCCGGCGTTGAAAACGCTCCTCAGCCAATTCCAATAATCTGCTGACAAGATGATTATAATTTAATCCACTAGCTTCCCACAATTTTGGATACATACTTATGCTGGTGAACCCGGGAATGGTATTAATCTCAATTAAGGTAACACTTTCAACCAGGGGATTCACAAAAAAGTCTACCCGAGCCAGGCCGCTGGCTTCAACTGCCTGAAAAGCCAGGGCAGAATATGTTCTCACTGTGCTCTCCAGTTTATCACCCAGCTCTACAGGTATGACCAGCTCGGAGCGATCATCAATATATTTGGCCCGGTAATCATAAAATTCATTGCATGGAATAATTTCTCCCGGACGTGAAGTATGGATCTTCACATCACCAAGAACACTGCATTCTATTTCTCTTCCTTCCAAAAAGCTTTCTATTATCACTTTTTCATCATAAAGTAGCGCCTCTTCAATTGCTGCAACCAGTTTATCTTCAGTACTAACTTTTGAGATTCCAACACTGGATCCCAGGTTGGCAGGCTTGACAAAACAAGGAAAGCCCAGTTTATTGGCAATATCTCCTATCCATTTGTTTTCGCTGCCAGTCCATTCCCAGCGGAAAAAGTATAAAAAAGGTGCTACCGGCAATCCTTTTTCTTTAAATAAGGTTTTCATAACTACCTTGTCCATAGCCGTGCTGGAAGCTAATACTCCCGAACCCACATATGGAAGGCCAGCCATTTCAAATAATCCTTGAATGGTTCCGTCTTCGCCATAAGTACCATGCAGAACAGGAAATACTATGTCGACAGGTTGGTAACGCCACTCAGAAAGAGATTCTGATGCTTTTACAAGTAAACCCGGGCGAGCAGGATCAGTCATTATAACGGCGGTTGTGGCTTCTCTTGGCAGGCGATTTTCCCACAACGCCAACCAGGCGTCAGGCCCGGTAAGCCAGGCCCCTGCTCGTGTAATCCCAACAGGAATAATATCAAACCGCTCTTTATCAATCGCTTCCATAATTGAAGCAGCTGAACGAAGGGAAACAACATGCTCCCCGGAGCGTCCGCCAAAGATTACCGCCACTTTTTTACGTTCCATAACAACAACTCCTCAGAGTGGAAACAGTTTGCCTGATAATTTATTCATTATGATTATATCATACCTAAAAAATCTAAGAAGAGGTCAAAATATAAAGCTTTTAGGGCAGTTCATGAACAGGTACGTTATAATAATATTTGAGCAGTATAATCATGTTGTGAAAATTTTTATTGATTAAAACTATATAATGCTCCGCTATTAAGAAAGTGAGGACAGACAATACAAATGCAGACCCCTGTAGTGATGTTAGGAGCAAACTTTTATACTGCATTAGGCGCTATCCGAACGCTGGGCCGTAGAAGGGTGCCGGTTTATGCCCTGGATTACCATTTTCCAAGTGCCTATGCTCTAGCCTCACGTTATGTTACTAAAAGCATCCTGTGCCCAAATATTAATACCAGCGAGAAAGAACTATCTGAATTTTTGATTAATATGGGTCAAAGCTTTGAGAAAAAGCCGGTATTAATGGCGAGCGCCGACAGTTATGCCCTGTTAATTTCACGTTATGCTAACGTTTTAACCGATTACTATCTTTTTCCTGATAACCCCGATGATTTGCTGGAACAGATCATTGCAAAAGACGGTTTAAATAGATTAGCAGCAAAACATGAAATGTTAACCCCTAAAACTATTACCGTGGATTACAAATCTGATATTAATCAGGTAGCAGAGAACATACCTTACCCTTGTATTATTAAACCGGCTTTGTCGCATGAGTTTGTAAAAGTGTTTCGACAGAAGTGCCTTTTTGCAGAAAACAGGGCAATACTGCTGAAAACTTTAGAATCAGCCCTTTCCAGCGGACTTGAAGTTATGGTTCAAGAAATAGTGCCCGGCTTCGATGATCAAATGTACGTTTTTGATTTCTATGTTGATCAAAAAGGCCATATTACACATACTTTAACGGCTCAAAAATTACGTCAGTTTCCAATTAATTTCGGTTCATCAACGCTTACTCATCATATGCATAATCAGGACCTGGTAGAGCTGGGCAAAGATTATATTAAACGTTTGGGATTTCGTGGATATGGTGAAATAGAATTTAAACAACACCCTGATAACGGTGCCTATTATTTAATCGAAATTAACGCTCGCTTAAGCACTTTGAATGTGCTATTCGACAAGTGCGGACTGGAATTTACTTACGTAATGTACCGAGATCTTATTGGTGAATCTCTACCAGATTTTCATCTCAACGAAACTAAACCATGGGCATTCTGGCATGCTTATGAAGATATGATTAGTATTTCTGCTTACCTTAAAACTAAACAACTAACTTTAACCCAGGTTATCCGCCCCTGGTTAACTCATCACAAAGCTCATGCCATCTGGGCTGCAGACGATATAAAGCCTCTATTATCTTTTGCCAGGCTTATCTTCACTAAAATCTATAATAAGTTACGCCAAACCCTGAGCAGAAAATAATTACAGTAAAAGCAAAAAGACGGCTTTTTAAGGCCGCCTTGTTGTAGCTTATAACATGATTAGTACTCATATAATTTTAGTGTATCGCTGTTTTAGCTGGATTGCTTTGCAATCCTTCTTAAAACAAAACCCGTTTAGGCTTCTTCTTCTTTTTCTACCTGCGCTGCAGCAACAATCTGTTCTGCCACATTATGAGGCACCTCTTCGTAATGTGAAAAATCCATACTAAAAAAGCCACGGCCCTGGGTCATGGAGCGTAAATCTATGGAATACTTAAACATTTCGGCCATCGGAACCTGGGCCCTAATTTTTTGCATATTATCTTCCGGCTCCATCCCCTGGATTCGTCCCCGCTTACTGTTCAAATCTCCCATAATATCACCCATGAAAGTTTCGGGAACAAGGACTTCTACGTTCATAATTGGTTCAAGTAATATAGCTCCAGCCTGATCCACGCCTTTACGGAATGCTTGAGAGCCGGCAATTTTGAAAGCCATTTCGGAAGAGTCAACTGTATGATAGGAACCGTCAACCAGCCTGACCATTACATCTACAACCGGGTAGCCGGCTACCACACCTTCTTCCATCGCTTCAAGGATGCCCTTCTCCACTGCAGGAACATATTGTTTTGGAACTGACCCGCCAAATATTTTATTTTCAAATACAAGCCCATCACCAGGTTCAGCCGGTTCAAGCTCAATATAGACATGGCCAAATTGCCCGCGGCCACCAGATTGCTTTTTATGTTTTCCTTCCACTTTAGCCTGGCCTTTAATTGTTTCTTTATAAGGAACCTTGGGGGTTGACAGCTCCACATCTACTCCAAATTTTTGAGAAAGGCGGTTCACGATAATATCCAGATGGAGCTCTCCCATTCCGGAAATAACTGTTTGTTTAGTTTCAACTTTTCTTTCTCCCCTAAAAGTTGGATCTTCTTCTAGAAAACGTGTAAGGCCGCTACCTACTTTATCTTCATCACCTTTGGTTTTAGGTTCAACTGCAAAGGAGATAACCGGTTTAGGAAAGTCAAGGGCCGGAAAAACAATTGGATTGCTCTTATCACAAAGAGTATCGCCTGTAATTGTATTCTGTAATTTGGCAACACAGGCAATATCTCCGGCAACCACCCCTTCCATGGAAATCTGGTTTTTACCGCGCATGGAGAAGACCTGCCCGAAACGTTCAGTTAAATCCTGGGTAGAGTTATATACCTGACTGTCAGGTTGAATGTTGCCTGAAAATACCCTAAAATAATTGATTCGTCCAACATAAGGATCGGCCAAAGTTTTGAAAACAAAGGTAGACATTGGCTCTTCATTGCTGAGGTTACGGGTAACTACATCCTTGCTTCCCGGTATATATCCCTTAACTTCTTCCTGATCAAAGGGTGTGGGAAGATAGCGCTTGATTAAGTCCAATAGAGGTTGAATCCCATAGTTTTTTGTTGCAGCACAGCAAAGAACAGGGATAGTTTTACCGGTGAGAACCCCTTTGCGCAGGCCTTCATTAATTTCCTCATCGGTTAACTCTTCACCTTCCAGGTATTTCTCAAGCAGGCTGTCATCGGTTTCGGCAATGGTTTCCACAAGCTTTTCCCTTAAATCTTGAGCCTGATCCTGATAATCACCCGGAATATCTTCTTCGGTAACCTTCATGCCTTCTTCAGAAAACATAATCGCTTTTTGTTTGATCAGATCTACTACGCCTTTAAAGTCTGCTTCCTGTCCTATTGGCATTTGAACTGGCGCCACATTATGACCAAAGTTAGCCCTGAGCTGCTCCAGGGTGCCTTCAAAGTCAGCATTTTCACGATCAAGTTTGTTGATTACCACCAGGCGAGGCAGGTTATAATCATCCGCATAGCCCCATACCTTTTCGGTTCCAACTTCTACACCCGACACAGCGCAAACTACCGCTACTACACTGTCAGCCGCCCGTAGAGCTCCTAAAACGTCGCCAATAAAATCAAAGTAGCCTGGAGTATCAAGCAAGTTAACTTTGATATCATCCCATTCCAGAGGAGCCAGGCCAACGTTTATGGTTACCTGCTTTTTTGTTTCATCGGGATCGTAGTCAGTAGTAGTGTTGCCCGCTTCAATTTTCCCAAGGCGGTTAATTGTCCCCGAAGTAAAAAGCAGCGCTTCGGTGAGAGAGGTTTTCCCGGCACTGCCATGGGATATTAACGCTACATTGCGAATATTTTCGCTGTTATACTTCTTCATGTATAGGCCTCCTCAAATCTCCCTGCTTTTAAAGCCGGGCAGATATAATATTAACGCTTTTTCAATGTATACACCCTATCATTATCGCAAAAAAAAAGCAACTTTAAAAGCGCTTTGTTTTATTATTTCAAATCATTAATTCTTGATTTTACGTATTCAACTAGCCCTCCGCGGTTGATTATATCCTGCATAAAAGGGGGAAAAGGTTCTGCTTTATAAATCTTACCTGTTCTTAAATGGGTAACAAGGCCCTGTTCGAGATCCACCTTAAGTAAATCTGATCCGTTGTTCAGATCTGACAATTCTTCTTGACATTCCAGGATAGGCAGGCCGATATTAATTGCATTACGATAAAAAATACGAGCAAAGCTGCGGGCGACAACACAGGACACTCCAGCTCCTTTTATGGCCAGCGGAGCATGCTCGCGTGAACTGCCACAACCAAAGTTTTCTCCTCCTACCAGGATATCGCCGGCACTAACCTGAGACGGAAAATCTGGCCTTATATCTTCCATTAAATAATTCGCCAATTCTTTTGGATCAGTGGTGCTTAAGTAACGAGCCGCGATGATTGCATCCGTATCGATGTTGTCACCAAAAAGCCATGCTTTTCCTTCAAATATCATCATAGAACCTCCTCAGGATGAACTATCTTACCGGCGACAGCTGAGGCTGCCGCTACTGCCGGGCCGGACAAATAAACTTCACTTTCAGGATGGCCCATGCGGCCTACAAAATTACGGTTAGTCGTTGCTAACGCCCTTTCACCTTTAGCAAGAATACCCATGTGCCCGCCAAGACAGGGGCCACAGGTAGGAGTGCTAACTACAGCTTCAGCATCGATAAAAGCCGTCAGCAAGCCTTCTTCCAGGGCTTGGCGATATATTTGCTGAGTTGCAGGTATAACCAGAAGCCTGACCCGTGGATCAACCCGCTTATTCTTTATTACAGAAGCTGCCACCCTTAAGTCTTCAATTCTTCCATTGGTACAAGATCCGATCACAACCTGTTGGATTTGCGTGCCTTTGGCCTTACTTACCGGAAAAACATTGTCAGGTGAAGGTGGAAAAGCAATTTGCGGCTCCAGGTTTGTAATATCATACCTGTAAACCTGCTCATAGGCAGCATTTAAATCACTGTAAACCGGTTCGTACGGAACTGAAACCCGACCCTTGAGATAATCAAAAGTAACCTGATCCGGTTGAATATAACCACATTTCCCTCCAGCCTCAATAGCCATATTAGTCATGGTTAAGCGGCCGTCCATAGATAAAGCCGCGATAGCAGGACCGGCAAATTCCATAGCCCTGTACCTGGCTCCGCTTACTCCAATCTGGCCAATAGTATATAAAATTAAGTCTTTTCCGCCCAGCCATTTAGGCAGCGAGCCTTCATATTCAAAGCGCAACGTTGAAGGAACTTTGAACCAGGCTTCACCTATTACCATAGCTGCAGCCAGATCTGTACTGCCCACTCCGGTTGCAAAAGCGCCCAGCGCACCATAAGTACAGGTATGCGAATCGGCACCAATAATAACTTCGCCGGGACGTACAAGGCCCTGTTCAGGTAGAAGGGCATGCTCTATACCCATCCGCCCTATTTCAAAATAATGTTTAATCTTATATTTTTCAGCAAAGCGCCTGAGCAAAAGGGCTTGTTCTGCAGAGGCAATATCTTTATTAGGAGTAAAATGATCTGGCACTAAAACAATTTTTTCAGGATCAAAAACTTTATCAATACCAAATCTTTCAAATTCTTTAATGGCTACCGGCGCTGTAATGTCATTACCCAGAGCTAAATCAATTTTGGTATTAACCAGGTTTCCGGGGACCACCTTATCTTTGCCTGCTTTTACAGCCAAGATCTTTTCAACCATTGTTGAACCATAGTCAGTCCTGTTATCATTATCCATTACTCATTGCTCGCCTTCTTTCCTTAGTTATTAGCCCTCCCTGGTAATTTTAGAGCCTCGAAGTAAAGCAACCTTTCCTGTCCTGACAATTTCTTTTAATCCAAAATGCTGCAGCAGCATTTTTATAGCTTCCATTTTTTCTTCATTCCCGGTTACTTCAATGATCATAGTATCCGGAGAAACATCTACAACCTTACCCCTGAAGGTTTCTACAATTTGCTGGATATCACTGCGGCTGCCAACTTCTGCACTAACCTTAATCAGCATCAATTCACGCATTACAGATGGTTCTTCAGAAAGGTTGCTAACTTTTATAACATTGACCAGCTTATGAAGTTGTTTAACAACCTGTTCCACTATCGTTTCACTGCCTTCAACGGTAATGGTCATCCGTGAAATGCCGGGAGAAACCGTTTCACCCACAGCTATATTATCAATATTAAAACCACGCCTGCTAAACAAACCGGCCACCCTTGTCAATACACCCGGCTTATCTTCAACAAGAACAGCAAGGACATGTTTCAAGATCGATCCCCCCCAATAATAATATCATTAATAGCCCGGTTTGGAGCAACCATAGGGTAAACATTTTCCTCCGGTTCAACTACAAAATCTATTACAACCGGGCCTTTTTGCTGCATGGCCTGTTCTATCACTGCCGTTGCTTCATGTTCATCTTTGGCGCGCATTCCGGTAGCACCATATGCTTCAGCCAGCTTAACAAAATCTGGGTTTCCTTCCAGCAGGGTATGAGAATAACGCTTATCATAAAATATATCTTGCCATTGCCGTACCATTCCCAGATAACTATTGTTTATAATGGCAATGATAATATCCAGCCTGTTGTAAACAGCCGTCGCCAGTTCCTGGCTGTTCATTTGAAAGCTGCCGTCTCCGGTAATACAGATCACTCTTTTTTCTGGTGCAGCGAGCTTGGCTCCGATGGAAGCCGGAAAACCGTAACCCATAGTACCCAGGCCCCCAGAAGTTAAAAATGCCTGGGGACGTCGCACAATAAAATGTTGGGCCGTCCACATTTGATGCTGCCCCACATCCGTAGCAACAATGGTATGATCATCGCTTAACCTGCTTAGCTCCTTGATTACAAATTGCGGTTTCAGAGCGCTGCCGGTTTTTTTTAGCCCACCTGGCATAGGGTTTTGTTTTTGCCAGTTATCAATCTGTTTTAACCACCCTGCGGTATCTCCAGG
Source organism: Syntrophomonadaceae bacterium (assembly GCA_003567725.1). Taxonomy (GTDB): domain Bacteria; phylum Bacillota; class Dethiobacteria; order DTU022; family DTU022; genus B1SED10-74M. The sequence continues at coordinate 18,199 of PWYU01000077.1, forward strand.
CTGTAATTTTTTCAGGATAGCTTCCAGCACTATTTTTACATCTCCGACAATAGGGACATCAATTTTAACATTTTTACCAATTTCAGCAGGATCTATATCAATATGAACAATTTTCGCATTGCGAGCGAAAGAATCCAGCTTCCCGGTTACCCGATCATCAAAGCGCACTCCTGTAGCGATAATCAGATCAGCTTCACTCAGTGCATAATTGGCGGTAATACTGCCGTGCATCCCGGGCATACCAAGGAATAACTCCCTGTCTCCCGGGTAAGCACCCAATCCCATCAAAGACAAAATAATCGGAATCTGAGCTTTGTCAGCCAAATCTTGTAAAGCTGTTGAGGCTCCAGAACGGATTAAACCACCTCCGCCAAAAATCACCGGCCTTTTGGCATCCCTGATTGCTTTTACAGCCCGGCTTATTTGGCCTACATGACCATCATAGGTAGGGTTGTAGCCGGGTATTTCGCACTCTACATTATATTCAAAAGGAGCTTCCTGATCAAAAACATCTTTGGGAACATCTAATAACACCGGCCCTCTCCGCCCGGTTGAAGCCAGATAAAAAGCTTCGGACAAGATTTCCGGTAATTGCTTAGCATTTTTTACCAGGTAGTTATGCTTGGTTACAGGAAGAGTAATGCCGGTTATATCTGCCTCCTGAAAAGCATCGGTGCCAATAAATCCGCTTGGAACCTGGCCGGTAACCAGCACAAGCGGTACAGAATCCATATAAGCATTGGCGATACCGGTAACCAAATTGGTAGCCCCGGGCCCGGAGGTGGCAAAAACTACTCCCGGCTTTCCAGTAACCCGGGCATACCCATCGGCGGCATGAACAGCTGCCTGCTCATGCCTGACCAGTAAATGTTTTAACTCAGAATCATAAAGGCTATCATACAGCGGAAGAACCGCACCACCCGGATAGCCAAATATTATTTCAACCCCTTCTTTTTGCATTGCCGAAATAATCATTGCCGAGCCTTTTGCCATCTTTTTCTTCATAATTAATCACCTGTCTTTTGATTTGGAACTTCGCTCAGTACTGCACCTAAACTGGCTGAAGAGACCATTGAGGCATAACGTTTTAGATAACCGTGCTTTATTTTCGGCTCCGGCTTTTGCCATTTATCTCGCCGTTCGCTTAGCTGTTCCTCGGTGATTTTCAGATCCAATTTACGTCCGGGTAAGTCTATTAATATCGTATCACCATCTTGAACTAAGGCTATCGGTCCTCCAACAGCTGCTTCCGGTGAAACATGACCGATTGACGAACCTCTGGTTGCACCCGAAAAACGCCCATCTGTAATGAGGGCTACCTTATCGTCAAGACCCATTCCGGCCAAAACAGAAGTAGGTGCTAACATTTCGCGCATAGCGGGCCCACCACGAGGCCCCTCATAACGGATGATTACCACATTTCCAGCTTTGATTTCATTATTGTTAATAGCTAGTACCGCACTTTCTTCACTATCAAAAACCCTGGCTGTTCCTTCAAAACGCTGCATCGAAGCTAAAACTGCTCCTTGTTTAACTACTGATCCTCCAGGAGCAAGGTTCCCAAATAAAACAGCCAGGCCGCCCTGGTCCCTGTAAGGCTCTTTGACACTATGGATTATTGAATAATCATTGTTACGCGCATCTGAGATATTAAAAGCCAGAGTTTTACCGGTTACAGTAAGCAAGTCTTCATGCAACAAATTCGCATTAGCCAATTCTTTCATCACTGCCGGCACTCCGCCGGCCCGGGCTAAATCTTCAATGTGGTTGGGCCCTGCCGGGCTCAGCAGGCATAGCTGGGGTGTTCTTTCGCTGATTATATTTACCTGATTCAGATCAAGTATAATATCGCATTCATAGGCCAGTGCTGTTAAATGTAAAAGAGTATTAGTCGAACAACCCAGGGCCATATCTACTGCAAGGGCATTTTCAAAAGCTTTTGGGCCTAAAATCTGTTTAATCGGAATATCTTCATGCAATAGATCCATAATCCGCATCCCTGCTTCTTTAGCCAGCCTGATTCTGGCAGAGCTGACAGATGGTATGGTCCCATTTCCTGGCAAAGCAATACCAAGCGCTTCCGCCATGCAGTTCATAGAATTGGCGGTAAACATGCCGGCACATGAACCGCATCCCGGACAAGCGCAGGCAGCCATTTCTTCTAATTCCCCTTCAGACATCCGGCCGGCCCTCACTGCTCCAACACCTTCAAACATTTTGCTTAAATCAATCTTTTTACCGTCATACTCTCCGGACAACATGGGCCCTCCACTAACGATAATAGCCGGTAAATCAAGCCTTGCCGCCGCCATCATCATGCCGGGTGTTATCTTGTCACAGTTAGTGATAAATACCAGGGCATCGAAACAGTGCGCTTCTACCATTAATTCAACACTGTCTGCTACCACTTCACGGCTGGCCAGTGAATAATGCATGCCGGCATGATTCATGGCAATACCATCACAAATAGCAATGGTAGAAAATTCAAGAGGAGTGCCGCCGCCCATTCTAATGCCTGCTTTGACAGCATCGGCAATATCATGTAAATGGATATGGCCGGGGACTATTTCATTGGCCGAATTTACAACGCCAATTAAAGGCTGCTCCAGTTCACGCGGATGAAAACCTGCCGCGCTGAAAAGGGATCGATGCGGGGCCCGGTCAAGGCCCCGGGTAACTTTATGACTGCGCATATTTTTCCTCCCATCAAATGTTTAAGGTTATAATTCCAGGCATAAGATGCTTTACTGATAATTATAAACCCTTTATTAAAATAGCTTCCTTTTTAGCACAAAATAAAGGCTGCTGAAATATTATTCCAGGGGGACTCCCTCTTTCAAAGTCAAAGCCCGGAACAATTCCATCAAACGCCTGGTATAGGGGCCGGGTTTTCCACTGCCAATAATTCTTTTATCTACTTCAGTAACCGGTATTACTTCAGCGGCTGTCCCGGTCAGGAAGCATTCATCAGCTACGTAAAGATCATGGCGGGTAAAAGGTTCCTCTTTTATTTCGATACCTTCGCTTTTTGCCAGCTGGATAATGACATCCCTGGTGATTCCTTCTAGTATACCAAGATAAGCTGGTGGAGTGATTAGCTTGCCTTTGCGATAGATGAAGATGTTATCTCCGGAGCCTTCGCAAATATAGCCCTGAGCAGTCATCGTAATCGCCTCTAAAACCCCGGCCCGGTTAGCTTCAAGCTTAACCAGGATATTGTTAAGATAATTCAAAGACTTGATCTTTGGATCAAGAGCATCGGCATTATTACGACGGGTAGCTACTGTTACGACGTTTAGGCCCTGACTATAAAGTTCTTCCGGGAAAAGACTAATTTTATCGGCAATGATTACCACCTGAGAGTTTTTACATTTTTGTGGATCCAAACCTAAATCTCCAACGCCACGAGAAACAACCACCCTGATATATGCATCCTTAAGGTTATTGGCATTAACAGTTTCAACAACCGCTTTGACCATCTGATGATGCTCATAGGGGATGGGCAGCAAAATTGAATGCGCTGATTCAAACAGTCTTTGGATATGTTCTTCTAATTTAAAAATACGACCTTTATAGGCTCTAATTCCCTCAAAAACTCCGTCACCATAAAGAAAAGCATGATCAAAAACAGAAACCACTGCTTCTTTTTCCGGCACCAGCTGGCCGTTAATGTAAATTATACGGTTCATAAACATTGCCCCTTATTTAGAATTGTGGTGAGAATATAAAAAACCCTCCGCCCAAAGGGGCGAAGGGGCTTCCTCCGCGGTACCACCCTTTTCATATCTGACCTTAACAATAGTTCAAGGTGTTTCTCAACGATTTTGATAACGGTATCACCCCGGCCCGGCTTACTATTAATTCAGCCAGGCGGCTCCAGACCGACATTCAACATCACCCTTTACCGGTTTCCAGCAAATCCGGCTCTCTGTAAAAAGAATAATGCTTACTCCTGTCTTTCACAGCATTTAAAGTAAAAGATTGTTTAATATTATAGCCCGCTAGATAGCTGGTGTCAACAATTTTGGCGTTTTTCTTTTTTATCTTTTGTCCCAATTATCCCAATATCTTCACTTCTGTTGCAGAGAGAAGAGGTTTTTAAATGCCTGTTTTTAATTTACCGGATAAACAAAATTTAAATCGTCACTCCAAAAAAGGCTTTCATCAACCTGATATATGTTGTCAAAATTGATATTATTGGTTTTGTTATCGTCTTTAGACACCTCATCTTTATTTGCATAGTTGCTGCAGGTGTCCTTCAAGTTTAAAGGCGGCAGCTCCCCTTTACGCCTTTTAAAGAAATCCAGGGCCACATTGGGGAAGATGATATAAGAGAGCACATCTTCTTCCTGCTCAATATAGTCAGCAATTTCAGTTCTCGCTTTATCCAATTGCGGTTCCAGTAAATCAGCAGGACGGCCTGTAATGGGAGACTCATCTTTAAGGACAATCTTTTGCAGTTCGCTGCTGGTTTCTCCAGGAGGTTTTCCATAAAGGCCGCGCATGTAATTCTTAACTTCGGTTAAGACCATCTTGTAACGCTCACCAGTTAGTACATTAACTACAGCCTGAGTGCCTACAATCTGGCTGCTGGGAGTAACCAGGGGCGGATATCCAAGATCTGCCCTGACTTTAGGAACTTCGGCAAGCACATCTTTAAGAAGATGAGTAGCCTTAGATTCCGCCAGCTGTGATGCCAGGTTAGAGATCATGCCACCTGGTATTTGATAATTCAAAACATTTGTATCCACACCCATTACATTTCTAGGGATTTCATAATCACAGCTTATTTCAGTGAAATAATCGCTTACTTTTGTTAAAAGATCCAGATCCAGACCAGTATCATAGGGGCTATCTTTTAAGGCTGCAACCAGGGTGTCTGTAGCCGGTTGGCTGGTTCCCATCGACAGGGGCGCGGTAGCGGTATCAATTACATCGACACCGGCTTCAATAGCTTTTATATAGGCCATCGAAGCCATCCCGCTCGTATAATGGCAGTGCAGCTGGACCGGTAATCCCACTTCCTCTTTAAGGCGTTTTACCAGTTCAAATGAGTTAAAAGGGGATATCAAACCGGCCATATCTTTTATACACAACGAATCCGCTCCCATATCTTTCAAATCAGATCCGATTTTTATAAAATAATCATTATCGTGAAAGGGGCTGATGGTATAACTGATTGTGCCCTGAGCATGGGCCCCTTCTTCTTTAGTTGCATAGATCGCTTTTTCCATATTACGTAAATCATTTAAGGCATCAAATATCCTGATGATATCAATACCATTGGCTACAGCTTTTTTAATAAATTCAACAAGAACATCGTCCGGGTAATGACGATAACCAACAATATTTTGGCCGCGCAAAAGCATTTGCAGTTTGGTATTCTTTAAACCTTTACGTAATTGGCGAAGGCGCTCCCATGGATCTTCATCCAGGTAACGCATGCAGGAATCAAATGTTGCTCCTCCCCAAACTTCGAGAGAATGATAACCCACCTGTTCCATTAACTCAAGAACTGGCAACATTTCTACCAGGCGCATTCTGGTAGCCAGGAGTGATTGATGTGCATCACGTAATGATGTATCGGTAATCTTCACTTTATTTTTTGCATTCAAAAACAACACCCTTTCCTGCTTATATTGATAGTATGAGAATGATTAATCCAACCCGATCAAGTTAACCAGGCGATCGTCTTTATCCAACCGGATTAGGGTCACACCTCGGGCATATCGTTTCATAAGCGAAACTTCTTCTACTTTTTGGCGGTTAATAACCCCCCGGGCAGTAACGATCATAAATTCTTCTGCTTCTCCGTTTAAAACCATAAATACCGCCAGCGGTCCACTCTTCCTGGTTGTTTTCATGCCGATATTTCCCTTGCCACCGCGTCGCTGCGCGTTGAATTCTTTGACCAGGACTCGTTTTCCGTACCCCTTTGCGGAAGCGATTAAAAGCTGATCGTCACCAGTTACCAGATCTGCTCCGATTATTCTATCTTCAGGCCCCAGGGTGACTGCTTTAACTCCCCTGGCGGCCCGGCCCATAGCCCGCACTTCCCCTTCAGAGAAACGGACGAATAAACCGGCGCTTGTACCGACAATCACTTCTTTTTGGCCGTCTGTCAACCTAACGGCCATAAGCTCATCTTCAGGTGACAGGTTTAAGGCAGTAAGGCCGGTTTTTCTGGTATTCCTGTATTCTTTTAATGAAGTTTTCTTGATCATGCCCCGTACTGTAACCATAAGCAAAAATCGATCCTCGCTGAACTGATCAATAGGCAGAGTGGCAGTAATATGCTCTTTCTCCTCCAGGGGCAGCAAATTAACTAAAGCTGTTCCCCTGGACTGTCTGCCAGACTCCGGTACTTCATGAATTTGCAGTAAATAAACCTTACCGCGGTTGCTAAAACACAGCAATTTATCATGAGTCGATGCCACATGGCATTGTTCTACACAATCATTTTCCCGGGTCTGCATACCTAAAACACCACGGCCACCCCGATGCTGACTTCGATAAGTAGTTAAAGGCAGCCGCTTGATATAACCCCGATCGGTTAGCGTTACGACAACATCTTCTTGAAAAATTAAATCGGTTAGCACTACTTCACTAATATCAGCGACAACCTGGGTTCTTCTTTCATCGGCATGTTTATTCTGAACTACAGCCAGCTCATCGCTGATTATTCCCATTACCAGGTTATCGTCTTCCAAAACCTGCTTCAAATATGCTATTTTATCGATTAACTGCTGCTGCTCTTCTGTCAGTTTTGATATCTCGAGCTGGGTTAGCCGCTGCAAGCGCATATCCAGAATAGCTTGAGACTGCTTTTCAGTAATGCTTAGTAAATCCATCAGGCCTTGCCGGGCAGTAACCACATCCTTGGAAGCCCTGATCAAGGCTATAACCTCATCAAGGCGATCAAGGGCTGCCAGCAATCCTTCAACAATATGCAATCTTTCTTCAGCTTTTCTTAAGTCAAAAAGGGACCGGCGCCTGATTACATCTTTCTGGTGCTCAAGGTAACAGACAAGCATCTGCTTAAGATCTAAAACCTGTGGCTGTCCGTCAACTAAGGCCAGCATTATAATACCGTAAGTCTGCTGCAGAGAAGTATACTGATAAAGCTGATTAATGATTACCTGGGGGTCGTAATCTTTCTTGACTTCTATAACTATGCGGACACCTGAACGATCGGATTCATCACGCAGATCGGTTATGCCTTCCATCTTCCGTTCCTTTACAATTTCCGCAATCTTTTCAACCAGCCTGGCTTTATTTTGCTGATAGGGCAATTCGCTAATGACAAGCTGATTGCGGCCTTTATCCTTCTTTTCAACTTGAACCAGGCCCCTGATTTTTATAATTCCTCGGCCGGTAGTGTAAGCAGAGTTAATACCTTCATGGCCCACTATAATGCCACCGGTTGGAAAATCGGGGCCTTTGATAAATTGCAGCAGATCCCGCACCGATGCTTCAGGATTTGCAATGAGGAGTTTAATGGCCTCGATTAATTCATTAAGATTGTGAGGAGGGATGTTGGTAGCCATACCCACGGCAATACCTGAAGAACCGTTTGCCAAAAGGTTTGGAAAACGGGAAGGTAAAACAACCGGTTCTTCAAGGCTCTCATCAAAATTAGGCCTAAAATCCACAGTTTCTTTATGCAAGTCCGTTAACATCTCGCTGGCAATAGTAGACAGGCGCGCCTCTGTGTAGCGCATTGCCGCAGCAGAATCTCCATCCTGCGAACCAAAATTACCATGACCGTCAACCAGGGGATAGCGAGTCGTAAATACCTGGGCCAGGCGGACCAGGGCATCATATAAGGCTACATCACCGTGCGGGTGATATTTCCCCAGCACTTCACCAACAATTCTAGCTGATTTCCGGTAAGGCTTATCATGTGTAGAACCCATTTCTGACATAGCATAAAGAATACGTCTGTGCACAGGCTTAAGGCCGTCTTTAACATCAGGCAGGGCTCTGCTTACAATAACGCTCATAGCATAATCAAGGAAAGAAACCTTGACTTCATCATAAATATTAACGGGAACTATATTTTCTCTTTCGGCCATTTCTTCTCCTTAAAATATGGATTGAGGAAGTAGTACATTAATATAAGTTTACCATATTATATTAGAACAGAAAAGATATGCAGCGACCATTTCAGAAACCAGGTTGCAACATAACAAGCAAAATATAAATCCAGGCTTTTATTATGGAATAGAGACAAATATCTTTAACAGGATGGGTTCGCTTGCATAGTCTGTCAGATCGTACTCTTGATCATGGATATAAAGTCGATCTTTAGTTAAAGGAGCTACAAACAAACCAATATCCTGTCTTGGTTTTTCTTCATGGTAGACAACAAAATTACCATTAGCTATTTCAACTTTAACTGACCCATCTAAATCTGGAAGCCCTGGTCCAAATGAATCAAAAAAAGTAGCAAGGGGTTTAATCCGGCCTGAGTCAGTAATTTTAAACTCACCTGAAACATCTTGTTTGCTCACAGAGTGCTGATATGATAACTGAAATACATCACCCTTAACTACCGGTATGGCATAAATAACTTCTTCATGCTCCTGGGCTTCTATAATCAATTGCCACTGCTGCCGGGGTAAGACTATAAATATATAGAAAACTAGAGCAAGCACGCCCAAGAATAAAAGCAGATAAAAAATCCACCTTTTCTTAATTCCTGATCGTGCCTGCTTATGATTTAAATTAATCATTTTAAAACACCTGCCCGCCCAGCTAAAACTTTTATGATCAAGCAGGTGAAATGCCTTTTGCATCTTCAAAAGCTTTCCGTCGCCGCTGGTGCAAATAGATAAAAACAAAAACACTGACTCCAATTATATCTGTAAGGATAGTCGGCCAGATCATTGAGACAGCAATAGCAAGCAAAATGGCCTGTTCATAAATCCTGAGCTTTGTAAACAGCCAGCGCTGAATTACTGCACTAAAACAATACATGCCAAAAAGAGAAGTTAAGGAAACCAGGACGGCTTTATCCCAGGTTGTATCGATCAAAAGAAACTCAGTATTGTAGATAAACATGAACGGCAGCAAAAAAGCGGCCATATCAACCTTGAAGCCCTGGATCCCGGTTCTGATCGGCTCCGACTTGGCTACAGCTGCAGCCGAATAAGCCGCTACCCCAACCGGAGGTGTGTCATCGGCCAGGATGGCATAGTAAAGAATAAAAAGGTGGATGCCAACTACCGGCAGATCCGGCTCAACAAAAAGCACCGCCGGGGCAACCAGGGTAGCCATGATCACGTATTTGGCAGTTGTGGGAAGGCCCATGCCAAGGATAATTGACATTATCGCAGAGATAACCAGTAATAAAAAAAGACTGTCTCCGGCAAGGACCGAGAAAAAGATCGTCATCCTCAGGCCCAGGCCAGTCAGGCTGATAACACCAACAATTAAGCCGGCGCAGGCACAGGCAACGCCAATTCCGGCCATGCTTTTAGCTGAAGCATCCAGGCCGTCAATAAACTCTTTACCCATGGTTTTAACAGACTGCGCAAAGGCCTCTGATAACTCCATCGTTCCGGAGCGCACAGCTTTAAAACCTTGCAAAACTTTAACAGCAAAACTTACTACGAGCATTGCCATAATCCCGTAAAAACCTGCTGTTAGGGGAGTAACCCGCAGGATCAAGAGGTAGTAAATAAGAATTATCACCGGTATCCAAAAATGAATTCCCGCTATAAAAGTAGAAATAAAGGGCGGGATTTCTTCCCGGGGAAGCGCCTTTATGCCGGTTTTTGCCGCTTCCAGGTCAACCATGATCAACAAGGCCACATAACTCATTACCGCCGGCAGCGCCGCGTGTATGCAAATCTGGTAATAGGGGATACCGGTAAATTCAGCCATGATAAAAGCGGCTGCACCCATGATTGGAGGTAAAAACTGACCGTTAGTTGAGGCGGCAGTTTCAATCCCCCCGGCTACCTCCGGTTTAAAACCGGCTCGTTTCATCATAGGAATAGTCATCGAACCGGTGACCACCGTGTTTGCCACGGAACTTCCGACAATACTGCCCATAAATCCGCTGCCCACTACGGCAGCTTTGGCCGGCCCCCCCCTCGTTCTTCCCAGCATGGCATTAGCCAGCTGAACCAGGTATGCTCCGGCTCCTGAAGCCTGAAAAAAGCAGCCGAACATGACAAATACAAAAACAAAGGAGGCCGCTACACCCACGGGAATGCCGAACATGCCCTCGCCTGTTAAATAGAGGTGATCAATTACTCGTCTCAAGCCGTAACCCCGGTGGGCGATCAGATCCGGCAGATAAGGGCCCAGGTAAGTATAAGACAGGAAAACGATTGTCACCACCGGCAGGACAAAACCAAAAGCGCGCCTGGCCGTTTCCAGGATCATTAGCACAGCTGCGGCCCCAAAAATCAGATCTATCGGAAGCGGGCTGCCAACCCGGTGGGCCAGGTCTTCGTAAAAGATAAAAACATAAAAAACAGAAGCAAAGCTGACCAGGGCTAGTAAAATATCGTAAAAAGGAAGCTTATGATATTGCTCTTTTATTTTTTTGTTTAATGGAAAATACAAGAAACAAAGAACAAGGGCTACTGACAGGTGAGCTGAACGTTGCAAGCTGGCTGTAAGCTGTCCTGCTCCCGCTGTATAAAGGTGGAATAGAGCCCATAATGCTCCGATCGCAAATATGATAAGTCCCGCTTTGCCGGCTAATTGCCTCGTCATGCCTTCTTCCGTAAACTTTTTCAATTCTTCTGGAAGTTCAGGGGTTCCAATATTATTGTCAGCCTGCACAAAAATCCACCTCTCTAGCAACCATTATTTCAAAGTAGAGTGCAGGGCTTTATTAAAAGCCCTGCACTCTGAGTAATAATGGTTGCTTTATTCAACCAGTCCCTGCTCCTGGTAATATTTTTCTGCACCAGGATGAAGCTCAATAGGCATTCCCTCAAGAGCAGTATCCAAAGTGATCAGGGTTCCCCTTTCGTGGGCACCATGAATAGTATCTATATTTTCAAAAAGCATGCTGGTAAATTCATAAGCCAGATCTTCGGAAAGATCTGCATGCCCTACCACCATGGCCAGCACGGCTACAGTGGTAGCTTCCGGAACTCCGCTGTAGGTTTCGGCCGGGATTACTTCTTTGGAATAATAAGGATAGGTCTCGAGCAACCAGTCGATTTTATCATCTTCTATGTCAACCATTATTACATCTTTTACAATGGCTACTTCTTCGATAGCGGCAGCACCCAGTCCCGTAGTAAAGAAAGCGGCATCAATACGATCGTCACGTAAAAAGTCAGCCGCTTCACTGGCGGTTAAACGCTCAACAGAACCAAGGTCATCAAAAGTCAGGTCGTAGGCTTCCAGGATCTGCACGGCATTGGCTTCAGTTCCGCTGCCTAGGGGGCCTACAGCAACAGCTTTGCCAGCCAGATCTCCGGCGTTTTCAATGCCGGAATCGGCGCTGGCTACAATCTGGCAGTGCTCGGGGTAAAGGGTAAAGAAGCCCCTCATTTCCGGAACCCCTTCGTCTTCAAACATTTGAACACCGTTGTAAGCATAATAGGCAATGTCGTTCTGAAGTATAGCGAGCTCGGCATCTTTTGTGCCGATCAGGCGGGCATTGGCTACTGATGCGCCGGAAGATTCAGCAGTTAAACTAATATTATCCATATTCTCATAAGCAACACGGGACATGGCCCCGGAAACAGGATAATAAACACCGGCAACCCAACCTGAAGCGATAGTCCAGCGCACCGGGCCATCAACTTCTTCTTCCGGCTCAGGGCCTGCAGCCTCTTCCTCACAACCAACAACCATTACTAAAGTTACCATAAAAATCAAAACAAGCACCAAACTTAAAACTTTTCTAAAGTCCATTATTAATTTTTAACCTCCTCAAATTTAGTTCTTTTTGTGAATCCGGTACCCGATCAAGTTTATTGCATCACCCCCTGTTTAATAATCTTTCTATTCTGCTGAGTGAAAATCTTTTTGGATTCTATAAGCTTATACATCTACTTGAAACTTATTTAATTTTCTATGAACACATTTTTTATCCTGCAAATAAAATGTTAAATTATCTTAAAATGTCAGGAATAGTAAAGCTGAAATTCATAACTCTCCAGCAATCTATGAAAGCTGCTTAGTAAAGAAAAGAAGAATCCTAAATATAAATATTTCTGCACTATATCTCAGTAAAGAGCATTATTTAATTGATTTTCTCTCCGACCTTATCAAGAGTAAGGCTTAGGAGCTGAACTAACAAGTCCATTTCTTCTTCATTTATGGTAAATGGGGGGGCGATCAGCAAATAGTCCCTGGGTGTTACATCTGCTGTCCTACCAACGCCGGTATAGAGCATTAAGCCATGATCCAGATCATTCATGGCAATTTCTCGGGCTTTCTCAGCAATATTTTTTGCTGCCGGGAATGATTCTTTCGAGGCTTTATCTTTTACCAGCTCTAAACCTAAGAGTAAGCCAAGCCCTCGAACATCACCTACGATTGCATTTTTTTCAGCAATCTGGTGCAGCTTTTCTTTTAGATAGCGTCCTTTACTTTCGACCCGTTGGAACAGATTATGGTCTTTTAAGTAGCGGTTAACAGCCACGCCTGCGGCGCAACTAACAGGATTTCCTTGATAAGTGTAACCATGGATGAATTTACGGGCATTGCGATTGAAGGTATCATATACTTTATCTGTCATTAACACAGCAGCGAGCGGAGTATATCCACCACCAAGGCCTTTGCCAAGCGTGACCAGATCAGCACTGGCGTCAAAATGATCCAAAGCCAGGTAACGCCCGCTGCGACCATAACCACAGATCACTTCATCGGTAATCATCAGCACATCATAACGATTGCATATTTCGCGGACTATGGAAAAATATTCTTTAGGAGGAACGCTTGCTGCAGCAGAAGTGCCGATAATTGGCTCAAGTATAAATGCAGCTACGTTTTCCGGACCTTCTGAAAGAATGGTATTCTCTAATTCATAGGCGCAGCTTACTCCACATTCAGGATAAGTAGCATTGCAGTAACAACGATAACAGTGCGGAGCAGGCACTAGGGGGAAAGGCATTACCAGAGGCGAGTACATTCGGCGTCTCTGGATATTGCCGGCAGCAGATAGCGTCGCAAATGAACTGCCGTGATAACTAAGGCGCCTGCCAATAATTTTCCATTTAGAGGGATTATTGTTTTGGCGGTGATATTGAAGAGCTATACTAAAAGCAGTTTCATTGGCTTCTGTACCGCCTGAAACAAAGTAAACATAATCCATTCCACCAGGAGCATCTTCTGTTATTAGACGTGCTAATTCTTCCTGCGGTTTACTTGTAAATACAGAGCCATGTGAAAAACCGGTTTGCCGGGCTTCCTGGTATAATGCTTCAGCAACCGATTCTACACCGTATCCGATATTGGTTACGACACAACCTGAAGCGCCATCTAAATATTTTCTCCCCTGGTTATCCCAAACATAAACACCCGTTCCTTTCTCTATGACAGGATATTTTGTTTCTAAAGAACGATAAAAAACATTTGATTCTGCCAAGTTCTGCTCACCTCGTTATCCTATAATTTAATATCCAATCAATGCCTGAATGAATAGCAAAACCAGCTAAGCCTTAAATTTTACTTAACAAAAAGAGTTTTTAAATATCGAGGTTTTGTACTTCACGGGCATGATCTTCTATAAATATCCGGCGCGGTTCTACCTTGTCGCCCATTAAAACCCCGAAAATATTATTAGCCTGAATAGCGTCGACCAGTTCCACTTTTTTTATAATACGTGTTTCAGGATTCATAGTAGTTTCCCAGAGCTGTTCAGGATTCATTTCGCCAAGGCCTTTATAGCGTTGCAGTTGCAAACCGCCTTCACGGTCCCAGCCATGCAATAATTTTTGTAATTCTTCTTCCCGGTAAAGATATTCTTCTTTCTTTTTCCCTCTTTTAACTTTATAAAGCGGGGGTTGGGCAATATAAATAAAACCACTATCAATTAACTGGTGCATAAAGCGATAGAAAAAAGTTAACAGTAATACTCGGATATGTGACCCGTCAACGTCGGCATCTGTCATAATTATTATTTTCTGATAACGCGTTTTCTGGATATCGAATTCACTCTCAATTCCTGTGCCAAGAGCAGTAATTAAGGTTCTGATCTCTTCATTGGCCAGGATCTTGTCCAGCCGGGCTTTTTCCACATTAATGATCTTGCCCCTCAGGGGAAGAATCGCCTGAAAACGGCGATCACGGCCTTGCTTGGCCGATCCGCCGGCAGAGTCACCTTCAACCAGGAATAATTCGCTTTCACCTGGATCTTTAGAAGTGCAATCTGCCAGTTTCCCGGGCAAATTTGTTATCTCAAGAGCATTTTTCCTTCGCGTTAACTCCCTGGCCTTTCGCGCTGCTTCCCGGGCACGGGAGGCTCTAATAGCTTTTTCTATAATTCGCCTGGCAACAGTGGGATTCTGCTCGAAAAATGCTTCCAGCCCTTCATAACAGATATTATCAACCACGCTGCGTACTTCCGTATTACCCAATTTGGTCTTGGTCTGTCCTTCAAATTGGGGATCCATTATTTTAACACTTAAAACTGCGACCAACCCTTCCCTGATATCTTCGCCAGAAAGATTGCCCTGGTTATCTTTCAGTAAACCAAATTTTTTAGCAAAATCATTAATCAGGCGGGTTAAAGAAATTTTAAAGCCATATTCATGAGTTCCACCTTCATGAGTATGAATATTGTTGGCATATGAGTATATTACTTCTGCATAGCCGGCATGGTATTGTAGAGCCAGCTCAACTTCCAGGCTGCTTACAGAACGCTGAATATAGATCGGTTTATTGGGGACCGTTTCTTTACCTTGGTTTAAGTATGATACATAGTGGATAATGCCGCCATCATATTTATATTTCTCCTCCTGGCCGGTACGCATATCCTTGAATATAATTTTTGTTCCCTTATTTAGAAAAGCCAGTTCACGAAGGCGTTGAATAATAATATCATTTTCAAAATTAATATTATCAAATATTTCAACATCAGGCTTAAAGGTAATGCTTGTTCCGGTTTTTTTAATTTCACCTTCTGTTCTGATGGGAGTAACTTTTCTGCCCCTTTCATAACGCTGGACATATTTCTTCCCGTTGCGGTAAACTTCAACTTCCAACCATTGAGCTAAAGCATTTACCACAGAAACGCCAACACCGTGCAAACCACCCGCAACTTTATAACTGTCTCCTCCAAATTTCCCCCCCGCATGAAGGGTGGTAAGGACTACTTCTACCGCCGGGCGGTTTTCCTGGGGATGGTTTTCAACTGGAATACCGCGTCCATCATCCTTGACCGTAGCGCTGCCGTCTTCATTAATATATACCTTAATTTGCTTGCAAAAACCGGCAGATACTTCATCAATACTATTATCTACAACTTCAAAAAGAAGATGATGCAAACCTCTGCTTGCAGTAGAACCTATATACATACTCGGCCTGAGCCTTACCGCTTCCAGACCTTCGAGAACTTGAATATGTTCAGCATTATAATCATTATTATTTTTTCTGGACATTCTTCACCTCTTGTCTTTAGCTTAAAAATATTTAACCACTTAAACTATTATATCATTTTTTACCCTTAACTGTAGAAATTCAAAGCTAGCTTTTCATGCAGAAGAATTATGCCGCCTGGAAAGGGTAAGGGGAGATATTGGGGAAATATAAACTTCTTTATCGGTTACAACAAAAGATTTTGAGTGATCATTGCCAAAAACTTTATATAAAGCATCATCAGACGCAATATCAAGAAGCTGCGCATTATTTTTTCTGGCCGGAGGAGTTATGTTAAAGATACCTATTAAGTCACTACAAAAAATTATCTTTGAATTGCCTATGTGAATAAACATATCAGCTCTCCTTGTACTGAATTCATATTGATTAATAACTGCTATGTTAATGATCTAATCTTTAAATTTTAACTTACTTTACTTTGTTATTATTTAAATAAAGATATTCTTATTCCTTCTTTTCAAAATCACCAATTTTAAAATAAATATCATTTACCACCTTGCTGCCCACATGATTATTTAATTTTTTTATTAATTGTGGTTTCAGCAACGAAAGATGGTAAGACCACACGGAGTCTTTAACCAAAACTTGCAACAGGCCGTTTGATATTTTCACCGCCTTAGTAACTGTGGATAACTCCGATCCTACTATTTCAGGCCACTTTTCAATAATCAGATACTGCTGATAACCAGACCAAAGATTATTACGACGGAGAATACTCTCAATCACCGGTCCCAACCGTTTCATCAATAATACTCCCCTGCTTAATAATTATTTTCTTATAGCTTTTATTAAGATAGTTCACCATAGTATCCAAGTCAACCGCGGAAGTCAAAAAACATTGCCCTGAATAATTTCTTAAAAAACTCAGCAGGTGTTGTTTCCTATCAGCATCAAATTCAGAAAAAACATCGTCTAACAATAAAATGGGGGGTATAGAATTTTGCTTCATATAGAGACCAACTTCCCCCATTCTCAAAGCAAGAGCTGCTGTTCTTTTTTGCCCTTGCGAGGCAAAAACCCTGGTACTATTACCATTTATCTTTATATTCAAATCATCCAGGTGCGGGCCGAGGAGGGTTGAATAGCGTTTTAATTCTTGCTCGCGATTATTCAGCAAATCATTATAAAACTGTTCTTCCATTTCCTCAGGTTCATCAAAATAACGGATTGTGCTTTCATATTCAAGAGAAAGCTCTTCTTCTGTATCACTTAATTGATTAAAAATTACCTTTGCTTCCTTTTGAAGGGCTTTGATCATTTCAACCCGCGAACGGATAAGCTTTACTCCAAGATTAGTAAGTGAACGATCCCAGGGGGATAGATAATCATTGATTTTGTTTATATTACTTTTTTGCTTTAACACTTTATTGCGCTGATTAAGGACTCTCTGATAATCCCTAAGATCTTTTAAATATGTAATATCTAAGCGGGAAGCTTCCAGGTTTAAAAACCGTCTGCGAATAGAAGGACCCTCACTAACTATTTTTAGATCCTCGGGACTAAAGACAATGGTAGGAAAAGCAGGCATACAGTCATAGCGATTAACTTGATCATTGTTTGCTTTAATGGACAAGCGAGAATTATGACGATAGTTGATTTGAATTGCATGTTTAAAGCAGTCCTTAATATAATTCCCTTTTAAAGAAAAACCATCACCCTTAAAATTAACCAACTCTTGTTCTTTTCTGGTCCTAAAAGATCGATTAACTGATATAAAAAAAATAGATTCCAATAAATTTGTTTTACCCTGAGCATTTGCTCCACAAATAATGTTCAGCTTGGGGTTAAAAGAAAATAATTGACTGCCATAATTACGGAAACCCTCCATGGACAAATGATCGAGATAAAACAAACAATTCCCTCCAAAAATCAATTAATTCTTTTTATTGGTAAGACTAAATAAAGATAGCTCTGATCATCAACTAACTTGAATATTATAGGCCCGTCATTTCCATGAAAATCAATGATCATTTCCTTTTCATCAAGCACCCTTAATATGTCCAAAATAAATCTAGTGTTTACATGCAAATTAATATCTTCTCCATCCTGTTCAACGGGCATTATTTCCTCCATGTTTCCTTCCTGGCCGGTAACCCTTGCTTCTAGTTGATTACTTTTTAAAATCAGGTTAACAGCCTGATTTTTCCCTTCAGCTAATAAAGCAGCCCGGCTTATAACTTCTTCAAGTTTTTTTCGACTAATTATTATTCTTGTTTTATAAGAACCGGGAATAACTCCCCTCACATCTGGATATTTTTCTTCAAGCAACCTGGAGGATAGGGTTATTCCATTAAAATTAAAGCCTATAGTTTTATTGTCAAATCCCAGAAAAAGCTTTTCGTTACCTCCTTCTATTATTCGTAAAAATTCTCTCAAAACTCGAGCAGGAACAAGGCATTTGTGATTATCAAAAGACCAGTCATTATCACTAATCTCCTTAATAACCAGGCGGTAAGTATCTGAAGCGGTAATTATAATTTTATGCTCTTCAAAAGAAAAAAGGACTCCATTAAAAGCCGGCCTGGTTTCTTCTGCTGAAGCTGCAAAAATAACCGCCTTTAGTATTTTCTTAAACAGCTCTTGTTCAATACTAAAACTGCTCTCATAATTTGATTGAAAAAGATTCGGTGCCGGATAATCCTGAGCATCAGCACCATTAAGATTAAAAAGAGCTGAGCCGCCGGATATATTAATGCCGTAATTATCCCAATTTATGGATATCTTTGCTTCCGGAACCGGAAAATAGCGCAGAATATCAACTATTTTGGGAGGCAGCAAAATTTTACCTGTTCCTGGATCATTTTTCTCCATACTTACTGTAATAGCCATTTCCAGATTAGTCGCTAAGAATGTCAGTTTCTCTTCAGTAATATCAAGCATAATACTATTGATTACCGGTACAGTTGAACGAACAGGTAAGGCTTTTTCCGTGATTTCCAAGCAATTGTAAATTTGTCCTGAATTAACATTAAACTCCATATCATACAAGCCTCCACTCCGTTATACACATTTTTATCTACCTGATTAATAATATATTAGATATAAAAAAAGATAGTAATAACAGTAATAGCTGTGCAATCTGTTGATAAGAAAAAATATGTTTAATAAAAGCTTATTAATCAACTTAAAATAATTATATCATTAAAATATTAGGTGTGGATAAGGTTATAAAAGATTGTTTAAAAATCGGTATCAGGTGGTGATAAAAAAACCAGGTCTAGATAAGCACAGCTTATCTACAATTTATTCAGGAATTATTCAGGATATTATTTTTAATAAGCTCGATTCGATGTTTAAAATCATTGTCGTTAGAAATCATTTGTTCAATTTTTTTAAAAGCATGAAGTACAGTAGTATGGTCTCTGCCGCCAAACTCTTCTCCAATTTTTGGTAAAGACAAATCGGTCAGCATGCGGCACAAATACATAGCAACTTGTCTGGTCAAAGCAATATCTTGAGTTCTTTTTTTTGACTTAATTTCTTCCGGTTTAATATTAAAAGCTTCTGCGGTTACCTCTGTCACATAATTAATAGTAATATTTTTCTGGCGGGAAAAAATGATATCTTGTAAAGCTGCTTCAGTAAGATCCAGGGTAATAGGTGATTCAGATAAAGATGCGTAAGCGACAATCCTAATTAAAGCCCCTTCTAACTCTCTAATATTTGTAACAATTTTTTCAGCTATATATTGAATAACCTGATCGGGTATATCAATACCATCAGAAAGAGATTTTTTCTTAAGGATAGCTGTTCTGGTTTCCAGATCGGGAGGTTGCAGATCGGTAATTAAGCCCCATTCAAATCTGGAACGCAAGCGGTCTTCAAGGGTGGGTATCTCTTTAGGGGGGCGATCACTTGAAATAATTAGTTGCCGGTTGTTGTCATGAAGGGCGTTAAAGGTGTGGAAAAATTCTTCCTGGGTTTGTTCCTTACCTGCTAGAAATTGGACATCGTCAATTAAAAGAATATCCATATTTCTATATTTATTCCTAAAATCAAGAGTTTTGTTGTCTCGGATAGCATTGATAAATTCATTGGTAAACTTTTCAGAGGAAAAGTAAAACACTCGGGAAAAGCCGTGTTTAATTAAAGTATACTGACCAATGGCGTGTAAAAGGTGGGTTTTACCAAGGCCTACACCACCATAAATAAAAAGAGGGTTATAAGCTCTTGCCGGGCTTTCTGCAACTGCCTGTGAAGCGGCATGAGAAAGACGGTTACAGGAGCCGACAACAAAAGTGTCAAAGGTATAACGGGGGTTGAAGCTGGAAATATGCTTGTTTTTGATGTGATCTTCTTCAGGAAGATTTTCATACTGTTCTAATGGAGAACCTTGTTTTATAGAAAAAGATAAATTATTTTCATGTGAAAAATTTAAATGATCACTTGTTATATCAATCTGACTTTTATCTTCCAACTCAGAGGCAATAACAAATGTAACAGTATAATTATCGTTAGTTACTATTTTCAAAGCTTTAATAATTTGATCTCTGTATCGCGTTTCAAACCACTCTTTAGTAAAATCGTTTGGAACTTCAATAATAAGGCAATTGTTGTCAATTGATACAGGCTTTGTCAGGTTAAACCAGGTTTCAAAACTGGGTTTATTTAAATCTTTGCTCAATTCGGAAAGGATTAATTGCCAGGTTTCATTTAAATAGCTGTTCACAGAAAAACCTCCTAAGTAATCGAAAGAACAAAAAGTTATTCACAAAATAATAGGTTGTTAACAAAAGCTGTGGATAAACATATATTCGCAAAGATAAATAGCATTGATTTAAGGTCATATTAACAGATATCCACAGCAACTGCAAAGGTGATATCCTGCTCATAAATTAAGATATTAACACTAATATTAGGGCAAATCTTTAAAAAAGGCCTAGCCTGGTTAATAAAAGACAGATGTTACCTTGACACTAACGCTTTAATTACTGTATAATTTCCTTTGATTTAGTATTAAATAAGAAAGGATTATAGCAATGAAAAGAACATATCAGCCAAAAAAGAAAAAAAGAAAGCGGGTACATGGATTTTTAAAACGAATGAGGACTCAAGCCGGGCGACAAGTAATTAGAAGAAGAAGAAAAAAAATGAGAAAAAAGATAAGCGCTTGAAAGGTTTAGATCAATCTTTGCGGTTAAAAAAAAATTGGGAATTTAGGCGAGTTTACCGAAAAGGCAGGACGGTGGTATCAAAGAATATCGTCCTTTATTACTGTAATAATGGAACAAATTACAACCGCATCGGATTTACGATAAGCAAAAAAGTGGGAAAAAGCGTTACTAGAAACAAAATTAAAAGAATATACAGAGAAGCTTTTTATAAAATCGAAGATAATTTA
Source organism: Syntrophomonadaceae bacterium (assembly GCA_003567725.1). GTDB lineage: Bacteria > Bacillota > Dethiobacteria > DTU022 > DTU022 > B1SED10-74M. Next base: position 39,119 of record PWYU01000077.1, read on the forward strand.
AAAAAAGGTTTTGATCTGGTTTTGATTGCAAGAAAACCGGCAGTAGATGTTAATTTTCATGATGCCTGTAAGGAGTTGTTTAATCTATGCCGGAAGGGAAGGTTAATAGAAAAGATATATTTAGAATAGCAGAGCGCCCGGCAACATTTATTTGTCTGGCGCTGATCAGGTTTTACAGGTTATTTATTTCTCCTATAAAGCCTCGGGTCTGCAGATTCTATCCCTCATGTTCTCAGTACACTTACGAAGCAATATATAAATATGGGTTTTTAAAAGGATTTTGGATGGGCCTCAAGCGAATTTTAAGTTGTCACCCCTTTAATCCAGGTGGTTATCATCCAGTAGATTAAAGCAAACAAGGAGGAGAATTAATGATAGATTCTATAGCTGAGGTATTCAGCGTTGTAATAACATTTATTTATAACTATGTTCCCAACTTTGGGGCCGCCATCATAATCCTCACTATAATTGTAAAAGTGGTTACTTTTCCTTTAAACAATAAACAAATACAGTCAACAAGAAGAATGCAAAAATTACAGCCTGAATTGAAAAAAATACAGCAAAAATACAAGGACGATAAACAAAAACAAAATCAGGCTGTAAGTGAATTCATGAAAGAGAATAAAATGAATCCAGTAGCCGGATGTTTGCCTTTGTTGGTACAATTTCCCATTTTAATTGGCATCTTTCGAATTTTAAGAGAGCCCGATCAATTCCTTGATATGAGCGAAATTAACAGATATTTATTTCAGGGAGCGGAATTTATTGATTTAATGGCAGTGCCAAATATAGGGTTGGATAACTTTCTAAGCCAAATTAGTATATATTATATTTTTCCCCTAATAGCTGGTGGGACAACTTATTTGTATTCAAAAATGTCAATGCCTGCTGACAGCAGTCAAAAAATGATGATGTATTTAATGCCGGGCATGATTACAGTTTTTAGCTTCAGCTTTCCAGTGGGACTAGTAATTTACTGGACTATGAATAACATCTTTTCCATAGGGCAGCATAAATTAATTAACTTTTTAGATAGCAAGAAAACAGATCCGGAGGTAGTTGTAAAAGATAAGGGAAGCAGCGGCAAAAAGGAAAAAGATCGTAAAGATCAGGCAAAACCGGATTCAGAAAAAGGAACCCCTAAAAAGAAAGCAAGGAAAGAAGACACCGACGAATTTTTTAAAGTGGGCTCTGAGAAAGAACAGGCTAATAAACCGGAAAAAGAAATAAACGAGGATAAGGCTACACAGGATATCAAAAGGAAAAAAAAGAGAAAAGGGAAGGGTTAATATGAAAGAGTTTGAAGGAACTGGAAAAACTCTGGATGAAGCAATAGAAAAAGCTATCAGAAATCTTGGCATTAAAAGAGAAAACGCTGAAATTGAAGTAAAAGAGTCTCCAAACCAGGGTATATTGGGACTGCTTGGCACTAAAGATGCCAGGGTTATGGTTAAGCCGAAAAAGAGTCCCGCAACTTTTATAAAGGATTATTTAGAAGAGCTTCTTAAATATATGAAGATAGAAGGAAACATTAAAGCAGTAGAGGACGAGGAAAAGTTAAATATTGAGATTTATGGACCGGATGTAGGAAGCTTAATTGGGAGAAGAGGTAAAACGCTCAGCGATTTACAATATTTGCTAAGTGTAATAGTTAGGCGGCAATTTGCTGAATTAGGCAAAATGGTTGTATTAGACGTGGAAAACTACAGGGAGAGAAGAGAAAAGACATTAATTCAATTAGCAAAAAGTATGGCCAGGAAAGTTAAAGAAGAAAATGTGGAAACAGCACTGGAACCAATGACCCCCCAGGAAAGAAGAATTATACACTTAGCTTTGCAAGATTATCCGGACATTACGACAATTAGTAATGGGGAGGAGCCAAATCGTAAAGTGGTAATTGTTCCACGTTAAACATTTCTGCAGCTGCCCCCTTAAGGGGCTTTTTTTTATTTTAAAAATTATCTTTATTGGAATCGAGAGCGGTGGTGAAAAAGTTTGATTGAAAATGATACCATTGCAGCAATTAGCACTCCACTTGGAGAAGGTGGTATAGGTATAGTCCGATTAAGTGGCCCGGAATCATTTAATATTGCCAGCAAAATATTTGAAATATCATCTAAAAAAGCTTCGGGTTTTCCTGTTGATCGTTTCCTTTATCATGGTTTTATAAAAGATTTTCAAAATAATATTGTTGATGAAGTCCTGGTAGCCTATATGTCCGCACCGCATACCTATACACGGGAAGATATAGTAGAAATAAATTGTCACAGTGGCATATTTACATTACGCACAATACAAAAACTGGTTTTAGAAGCAGGAGCAAGCTTAGCAGAGCCGGGTGAATTTACAAAAAGAGCCTTTATCAATGGCAGGATTGATTTAAGCCAGGCTGAAGCAGTAATGAATATGGTGCGCGCTCGCTCAGAACAAGCTGTTAAAATTGCCGCCCGGGGGTTGCAAGGAGAAGTAACAAGTAAGGTAGAGAAAGTAAGGGAAAGCATTATAGCCATGAGGGCTCCACTAGAAGCTTTATTTGATTATCCTGAAGAATTTCCTGAAGAAGAACTTTCAGTTATTTCACTAACAGTCCATATAGAGGATTTAATTGGCTATTTAAAAGAAATGCTAAAAGGAACGGAAAGAAATAGAGCTTATCAAGAAGGAGTATCAGTAGCTATTATCGGTAAACCTAATGTTGGCAAATCGTCCTTATTAAACATATTATTACAACAACAGAGAGCGATTGTACATGAGCTTCCGGGGACGACAAGAGATGTCCTGGAAGGCTATTTAAACCTGGGCGGTTACCCAATCAGGCTAATTGATACAGCAGGCATTCAAGGTACCATTGATCCGGTTGAAAAACAGGGGATAGACTTATCACGTTCTGCAGCAGGGCAAGCAAAATTAATAATAATGGTTCTAGATGGATCTGAAAATTGGTCTGAGGAAGATCAAGAGATCTTAAATCTGAGGCAGCAAGATCAGGGGTTTATTATAGTTATAAATAAATCAGATCTGAAAAGAAAACTAAAACCTGACATATTTAGTAAGTACTTGCCTGATGTTAATATAGTAGAAGCTTCAGCTTTGGAAGGTACAGGCATAAAAGAGCTAGAAGAAGCAGTCGTTAATCAGCTGGATAGAAAATATCAGGCTGAAAAGTTCGGCGAAAGCCCGATCATAGTAACAATTAGACATGAAGAGAGCATCAAGCATGCTGTTGAGCATCTTGAAAAGGCTAAAGAGATAACAACAGAACAACCATTAGAATTAGTCAGCCTGGAACTGCAAAATGCCTGGGATAAACTGGGCGAAATAACCGGTGATACTATTAATGAAGACCTCCTAGATAAAATATTTAAAGAATTTTGCTTGGGTAAATAGTTGTAAGAATTGAGAGATCAAATATAATTATGACATCAAAACATATTGATCAAATGATTGAAGACATGCTGGAAGCGCTTGAGTTAAAAACTGCTTCTAGCAGTAAAAAGGAACAATTAAGGCAATATGTAATATTACTGTTAAGTGGTTTAAAAAAGACAAGATTGACCGGTGAAAAGACAGCGGAAGGGATTATCAAAAAACAAATCTATGATTCTTTGTCAATATTAAAGTTTTTTAATTTCAATCCTGGAACAGAGGTAGTTGACTTAGGTAGTGGGGGTGGGCTACCCGGATTACCGGTAAAAATATGTAAACCGGATATTAAAGTATACTTTATGGACGCTAACCGAAAGAAAGCGTTATTCCTAACAGAAGCTATTACAAATCTAAATATAAATCAAGCAGAGGTGCTTTGTGGTAGGGCAGAAGATTACGGGCAAAGCGCAGAACACCGTGCAAGATATGATTTAATACTCTGTAAGGCGGTAGCAAAAACAGCAGTGCTGGCAGAATTGGCATTGCCACTGGTAAAAATGGGGGGAAGCGTTGCTTTATATAAAGGACCGCTGGGAGCTATGGAAATTCAAGAAGCTGAAAATGCAATTGCTGTTTGCGGGGGACAGCAGGAAAATAGCTGGCACTATAAGCTGCAAAACGGAGAAGAAAGAACCCTTTATTTAATTAAAAAAAATAATGTTACTCCATCTAAATATCCCCGGCGGGCTGGCAAGCCTTCAAATAATCCAATAAAATGATTCAATGTAACTCTACAGTTAAGGTATAATGAGAATCAAGTGAAAAGTGGAAGGAAAGCAGTAGCGTCTGTCAAAATGAATCTAAAGAAGAATTACAAAAAGGATGCTGGTATAATGACCGAACCCCTGAATAATCAAAGATTGACTACTGAAATGGAACCATCAACCGATAAGGTTTTGGCAATCGATATAGAGCGCATTAAGCCAAACCCCTTTCAACCAAGAAAAGAGATAGCAAAGGATAAAGTTGACGAATTAGCGCAATCAATACAGGCTTCTGGTTTAATACAGCCAATAGTAGTGAGAAGATTTGAAAATGGTTACCAGCTGGTTGTTGGAGAAAGGCGATATCTTGCCTGTAAACAGCTTGGCTGGAAAAAAATATCTGCAGCGGTTAAAATTATATCTGATAATGATATGGCCACCACAGCTTTAATAGAAAACCTGCAAAGGGAAAACTTAAATATGATAGAGGAAGCAAATGGTTATGTCAGTTTAATGAAGAATTTTAATCTAACGCAGGAAGTATTAGCGCAGCGATTGGGTAAAAGCCAATCAACAATAGCTAATAAAATCAGGTTGTTAAAGCTTCCCCATGAAGTGCGCGTTAAAATACAAGAGCATAATTTGACCGAAAGACATGCACGCGCTCTTCTAAAATTGGATACCAAAGAAAAGCAATTGCAGATGATTGAAGAGGTTGTGCATAGAGGCCTTACGGTAAGCCAGGCAGAAAAACGGATAGATAAATTAAGCGGGGACTCTGAACATGGGAAAAGGCTAAAGAAATCAAAACCGGTAATAAGAGATATGCGTATTGTATTAAATACAATTAGAGAAGCAGTTGCTGTAATGCATGATTCAGGTTTATATCCTGAAGTTGATGAAACGGTAGAAGAAGACTATATTGAAATTAATATTAGGTTAACCAAGGAAATGCTTAAAAAACATAAAATAATCAGTAAATAGTAAATGAAAAAAACAGAGACTGCTAAGGAGAGATTTAAATGGCAAGAGTAATAGCCCTGGCTAATCAAAAGGGTGGTGTGGGAAAAACAACTACCGCTATAAATTTAAGTGCTTCACTGGCAAAAATGGGTGAAAAAGTGCTGCTTGTTGATATAGATCCCCAGGGCAACGCAACCAGCGGTGTAGGTTTAGCCAGTCAAGATTTAAATATCTGTATTTATAATGTGTTAATAGATGATCTACCACTAAATAAAATAATTCTTCAAACCAGCTGGGACAACTTTTATCTTGCTCCTGCAACGATTCAATTAGCTGGTGCTGAAATAGAGCTTGTGCCAATGGTTTCACGAGAAGAAAAATTGAAACGATCCTTAGAGCCGTTGTTAGACGAATATGATTTTATTGTCATCGATTGCCCCCCATCGTTAGGCTTGCTTACCCTAAATGCCCTTAATGCTGCACACGGAATAATGATTCCAATTCAATGTGAATATTATGCCTTGGAAGGGCTGGGACAGTTAATGAATACAATCAGCATTGTGCGAAAACACTTAAACGAAAACTTAAACATAGAAGGCGTTCTTTTGACTATGTATGATACCAGGACTAATCTTTCAGAACAAGTTGCTGAAGAGGTTAGAAATTACTTCAAGCAATATGTTTATAAAACAATTATTCCACGCAATATCCGCCTAAGTGAAGCGCCCAGTTATGGTCAACACATTTTAGAATATGATCCACGCAGCAAAGGGGCCTCACTTCATCTTTCGTTAGCTCGGGAGGTTTTAGAAAATGACAGAAAAGAAACGTTTGGGTAGAGGTCTTGGGGCATTAATCCCTGAAGTTATGGATGATACAGCAGAAACGAATGAAATATTACTGGAAAGTATTAAACCAAACCCTTATCAGCCCCGCAGAGATTTTGATCAAGTAAAAATTCAAGAGTTGGCAGAGTCGATTAAAGAGCATGGTATATTACAGCCTGTTGTAGTATCGCCTGGGGATGATGAGAAAAACTATATTTTAGTGGCAGGAGAAAGGCGTTGCCGGGCAGCGAAGCTGGCTGGATTAAAAACAATACCGGCATTGATTAAAGTGGTCGATAAGAAGACCATGTTGGAAATAGCTTTAATTGAAAACCTGCAAAGGGAAAACCTTAATCCAGTAGACGAGGCTTTAGCCTATAGAAGGTTAATGCAAGAATATAGCTACACCCAGGAAGAATTGGCCGGCAGATTGGGAAGAAGCCGTTCATCAATTGCTAACAGCGTAAGATTGCTAGGTTTGCCGGAGGAAATTTTGGAGTTGGTAACAAAAAACGAGATGACACCGGGACAAGTTCGCCCCCTATTGGCGGTCTCCGACCAGGAGCAGCAAAAAAAGGCAGCTGCCTTAATCGCTAAAGATGGACTTTCTGCCCGGCAGGCCGAAAAACTAGTTTCTAAACTTAATTACAATAGAATGAAAAGAAATGGGAACAAGGTTGACCAAAAAGGTCCGCAGGACCCGATGCAAGACGAACTGCAATCACATATGCAAAGATATTTAGGCACAAAGGTTAAGATTAAGCCGGAAAAAGATGGTGGTACAATAGAAATATATTACTATGGAGACGAGGATCTAGAGCGCCTGGTGGAAAAATTATTGCCCGAAGGATTATCATAGAAAAGCACAAGAATGTTTCACGTGAAACATTCTTGAAACAGAAGAGGTGCTTTATTTTTGCCCTGCTCTCTGATTAAAGTATACAGTTCTTCAACTTCTGAAAAAGAGAATATATGGTTTGTCCGTTCTTGAAGAGATATGTTATACTGATCAAGTGAATTGGTCGGGGAGAATGCCAGGTTTGGTATTAAAGAAACCCGATTTTTTTAACTTAATGAACAGTCTTAATAATGTTTTTCTCAAGGAGTAGCTAAGGGTTATGTCATCTAAAAAAGAAAAACGCTGTTTCACTATCATGATAGTGCCTCATTCAGAGGAAGCTACTTTTAGCTTGAAAATCCCTCTCTTTTTAGTTCAGTTAGCAATAGGGCTCCTGGTTTTAGGGGTCGTTGGTTTTAGTGTACTTGGTTATGCATATTTAAGGGCTGCTTCTGAGGCTCAGGAGGCAGAGGCGCTAAGGCAGTTGAACCGGGCACAGCAGGAAGAAATAGATTCACTGGCTATCGAAACTGAAAAAATGATGGAACAGCTTCGAGGTGTTGATGAGCTGGTAGAATTTGTTACAGAAAAACTGGAGTTAGAGAAAGAGGAAATGGAAGATCTAAATGATGAAATAGAGAATCAATCACAATCCAATCCATCACAGCAAGCAACTTATAATTACGCAGGCAATGAAAGCTCTTATTATTTTAATAGTATCGGTCCCCTGATTTATGATCGTCCTGATGAACAACTGTCGCCAGGAAGAGATTTGTTTGATCGCACTGCCGGCAATATTGAAGTGCTTAAAAAAATAGTCCCTGAGAGATCCGGTACGCTTGATTTACTTGGTGAATATGCTGAAAAAGCCAGGGCAAAACCTTCAATTTGGCCTGCCAGGGGTCGCGTTTCTTCAGGCTTCGGAATGAGATCTATCCCTTATAGCGGAGGCTATCAATTCCATACCGGGGTAGATATAAACGGCTCACGAGGTTCACCTATCTGGGCTACAGCTAGCGGCAAGGCAACTTTTTCTGGATACAGGGGTAGCCTGGGTAATTTGCTAATACTAGATCATGGTTATGGTTATGAAACCTATTATGCACATCTCTCCGGCTTTGCCGTTAAAGCAGGTGACGAAGTGGAAAGAGGGGAAACTATTGGTTATATGGGCGCATCAGGAAGAACCACAGGGGTTCATCTGCACTACGAGGTTCATAAAGAAGGTTCGCCTGTAAACCCAGAACGATATTTAGGTCAAAGATAATAATTAAGACTATTACTAAGGAGGAAAAACGGATGTTTAAAAAGGATAATCTTGAAGTGCCGTCTGATAAAGTGAATACAATCATTGGAAAAGATACTCATTTTAACGGAACGATAAATGGTAAAGGTTTAATCAGGATCGACGGAGAAGCAGAAGGCATTATCAACAACCAGGGTGATGTTGTTGTTGGCGAAAGCGGCCGGGTTTCAGTGGAAATGAAAGCGAGAAATATAACCATAGCCGGTAAGTATGAAGGTGCTCTGGAAGCAGAAGGTAAGCTGGAATTAAAAAGAACTGGACGGGCCATCGGTACTTTCAAAGCTAACGCCCTGTTAGTTGAAGAAGGGGCGGTGCTTTCAGGTAAAATGGAAATGCAACAACAAGAAGGTGAAGTAGAAGGTCAGGTCAAAAAAGAAAAGGTATATGGGCCATTTGATTCAGACCGATCAGATCAAAGCAAAAACAAAGGGCCTTTAGGGGATAAATCTTCAAAAGAAAAAGCTTTGTAATTGAAAGAATGAGCATGATGTTTTATTAATGAGCAGATCGTTGACAGGAAGCAGTGTAATTCGCTTCCTGTTTTCTATTTATTATTATTGGCTTTAATAATTTTATACCTCGATGGCAGGAATTATAATTATAAAGTAGAATTTTATTTATTTGTATACTTAATAAAGAAATTAATCTTTTTTATCTGAAAAGCGAGGTGTTAAAATGTTGATTATCCTTTTAGGTCCGCCAGGAGCAGGTAAAGGGACACAAGCTGATAGGATTGTCAAAAACTTTAATTTGGCATATATATCAACAGGTGATATATTGAGAAAGGCGGTAAAAGAAGAGTCTGCACTTGGCCGTAAGGCACGAGAATATATGGATCAAGGGCAGCTTGTTCCAGACAACCTGGTGGTTGAGATCGTACGGGAACGGCTGGTTGAGCCAGATTGCGCTAATGGAGCGCTTTTGGATGGCTTTCCCAGAACGGTGGATCAAGCGGTATTTTTGGAAAAGGTTTTGCCCGAAACCAAAGCAACTATTGATCGAGTTTTATTAATAGAAGTAGAAGAAAATGAGTTAATTGAACGTCTTACAGGAAGAAGGGTCTGTTGTGATTGCGGCGCAAACTATCATGTCAAATATAAATCTCCAAAAGTCCGTAATGTCTGTGATCAATGTGGAGGCGATCTCTATCAAAGAGACGACGATTCTCTGGCCACAGTAACAGAACGGCTTGAGGTTTATAAAAAGCAAACCGAACCATTAATTAAATTCTACCAGGAAAGAGATTTGCTTTATACCATAGATGGAAACAAGGACATTGAAGATGTTTATGAACAAATCAATGATGTCTTAAAAGAGCTTTAAAGGAATGGTGTTTGATAAAAATGGCTGATTATTTTGTTGGCCAATTAGTGGAAATGAAAAAAGGGCATCCCTGTGGGTCTAATTGTTGGCGGATAATCAGGGTGGGGATGGATTTTCGGATAAAATGTGAAAAATGTGGCCGTAGCGTTTTAATGCCCCGTTCCCGATTTGAACGCCGCATAAAAAAGATCTTTCATGAACCTGTATCTGGCCAAGAACCTGAATCGAGCTAAGCAGGGAGGTTTTACTGTATGGCTTGGAGCTGCGGTATTGTCGGGTTACCTAATGCAGGAAAATCTACGATGTTTAAAGCTTTGACAGCTCTTGATGTGACCATAGAGAACTATCCTTTTTCCACTATAGATCCCAACAAAGCAGTAGTAGCGCTTCCTGATCAAAGATTGATCTCTCTTGCTGAATTAAGCAAACCCCAAAAAGTAACAGCGGCCACAATTGAAGTAATTGATGTAGCCGGTCTTGTAAAAGGGGCAAGTAGAGGAGAAGGCCTTGGTAATCAATTTCTCGGCCATTTAAGAGATGTTGATCTTTTAATACATGTTGTAGCTGGATTTGATTTAAAGGTAGGTAGCCAGGAAGTTCTTTTATCCAGAATTGAAACGGTCAATTTAGAGCTATGTTTGGCTGATCTTGACATGATTAATAGAAGAAGGCAAAAGGTGGAGCCAAAACTAAAAAGTGGGGACAAAACAGCTCATCAGGAACTGGCAATGCTTAACCGTATGGAAGAACATCTCAATCAGGGCAGGTTCCTTAAAGGATTTGAAATGTCAAAAAGCGAACAGGGCCTAGCCGAACAACTCGCATTGCTGACCTTAAAAGAAATGATATATGTCTATAATTTAAATGAAGATCAACTTTTAGATCATGATCTTACCCTTTTCCCTTCCTCTGACCCGGTAGTGTCACTTTGCGCTAACCTTGAAGCAGAACTTGTTGAACTTTCTACTGAAGATAAATTGGCCCTTTTAGAAGCTTATGGCTTAAAGGAAAGCCAGTCTAAAGTACTGCTGAAAGAATGCTATAATCTTTTAGGTTTATCTACTTTTTATACCATTAAAGGTGATGAAGCTAAGGCCTGGGTAGTTCCTTCCGGGCTTTCTGCAGAGAAGGCTGCTGGTAAAATTCATACTGATATAGAGCGTGGTTTTATTAAAGTGGAAGTAATTGCCTGGGACATACTGCTTAGAGAGGGCAGTTTAGGGCAGGCACGCGAGAAAGGTTTGGTCCGGGTAGAAGGTCGTGATTACCCCGTTGTAGATGGTGATGTTTTGTTCTTTAGGTTTCGCCAATAAATTTGATAAGGTAAACTGAGAATGAGCGCTGATGATAACCTATGGAGATATACTCTTCGGCTAATAACTTTATTATTAGTCCTTAGTGGTGCCGTTTTATTAGCCTATAGTATTACCTGGCTGATTGGTCTTCTGTTGATTAGCACCTTAATCGTTTATATTTTATATCCCCTTCTTACATATTTAAAGACAAAATTTAAAATTAAACATGGCTTTGCAACGGTATTGGTATTTCTAACTTTCATCTTGTTTTGTGTTTTTATAGTCAGCTTATTAATTCCGGTTATTTACTTTGAAGCTACGTCGCTAATTGAGAGTTTTCCCCAGCATCTGGCTCGCTTTCAAGATTATATGTCCTGGTTGTCTCAACAAATCATTTTGTTTGAAATGGAAGATGAGCTAAGAACATATCTTATGGGTATTACTGATAATTTATATCAGGGGCTCGAGTATGTTGCAGAGGCATCATTTCAGCTTATAATTGGCGCAGTAGACTTCTTTTTGATTCTTTTCCTGGTTTTTTATTTATTGTACGATTTTCATTTAATCAGGGAACAACTTATTGCAGTTATACCTGTAAAAAACAGGCCTCTTATTAAGGAGCTTATCGGAATAGTAGATACTAACTTAGGTATTTTTATTCGTGGTTCTTTGATTCGTTGTTTGGCAGTTGGTGTTTTAACCAGCATTGTTCTTTTAATAATAGGTATGCCTTATGCGGTGCTGCTGGGTTTAATTGCCGCTGTTTTTAATTTTATTCTTTATATAGGCCCGTATATTGCCGCTGTTCCGGCTTTATTGCTTAGCTTTTCTCCATTGACTCCTTCGCCTTTATTAATATTACTTGTTTATGTAGGTATTCAGATTGTTGATGGGATGTTTTTGTCACCAGTCGTCCTGGGAAAAATAATCAAACTGCGCCCTATTACAATCATCGTGGCTATTCTTGCCGGTGGGAGCCTGGCGGGCATACTAGGCATGATCTTCGCTGTTCCTGTAGCCGGCATGCTCAAAGGTGCCCTGGAAATAATAAAAAGAGGCCCTGCCTACCAGGATAATTGATGAGATATAGAGGTAATAGTTAAGTTTTAGTATAAACTCAGCCCTATTTAGTTGCGGTTGCCTGCTAAAAAAAACTGCGTTCGCTAATTTTTCAGCTGGAGTTGCACAAAGTTCATTGCGGGCAATTTAATCAACAGCCCTGTAGTAACTGTGCAGAAACGATTATTCCTTATCATTTTGCTTACGCTAGCTTGCCTTAGAATATTTCTTATGCTATGATGTTTCAGGTAATTCCCTGCTCCTTTAAGGGGCCGTAAGTCCAGAGGGAGGTGATAATTGATGGGACTATATGAAATTATGTTCATTATCCGTCCTGAACTAGAAGCGGAAGAACATGAAGAAGTGTTAAAAGAATTAGAAAGCACCATCTCCGGTAATGGTGGGACCACTGATAAACTAGTAGACTGGCGAAAGCGTCGACTCGCTTACGAAATAAATAAAGGTACTGAAGGTCACTATTATCTGCTTTACTTCAAAGGGCACGGCACTATTATTCCAGAAATTGAGCATTTTTTTAAAGTTAATGATGCTGTAATCAGATTTTTAATCGCCAGCGTTGAAGATGATTACTATGAATCAGCTACTGTTGAAGAGCCGGCAGCTGAAAGTGAACCTGTAGATTCTTCAGCTGCTGAGGAGGCTGATGAACTGCCTCAGGCTAATGAAGAGGATAAGAAAGATCCGGTTTCTGAAACCTCAGAAGAAGCTTCAGCTTCTTCTGAATAACTGGAAACACCTGATTGGCTTCATAATGAATAAAAGGGGGAATATTGTCTAAAATGTTAAACCAGGTTGTGCTGATTGGTCGTTTAACCCATGATCCAGAATTGCGTTACACGGCCGGTAGCGGTGTGCCGGTCACTACTTTTTCGCTAGCTGTTGAGCGTCCTTTTACCAATCAACAGGGCGAAAGAGAAGCAGATTTTATAAAAATTGTGACCTGGCGCAAGCAGGCCGAAAATTGTGCCAACTACTTAAAAAAGGGCAGCCTTTGTGCCGTAAATGGTCGGCTCCAGATCCGTTCTTTTGATGATAGTCAGGGTGTAAGGCGCAAGGTTGCAGAAGTAGTTGCTAATGATGTACGGTTTCTAGAACGCCCGCGTGATTCCGGGGATTCGAATATTGGCGAAACACCTGGTGATGCGGAAGATGACCTTGGTATCAGCGGAGATGATGTTCCCTTTTAGTGGAAGGATGGTGTTGAATGAGACGAGATCGGGGAAGAAAGCCCAAAAAAAAGATTTGCAGTTTTTGTGTGGATAAAGTTGAAAGCATAGATTATAAGCAATATGATAAATTAAAGCGCTTCATGACAGAGAGAGGTAAAGTGCTTCCGCGGCGTATTTCTGGCAACTGTGCAAAACATCAGCGTCAGTTAACGCGGGCAATAAAGAGGGCCAGGATCATGGCCTTGCTTCCTTACACAACAGAATAATTATATTTAAAAGCATTTTGACGGTGTCGGGTTTTAAACCGGGCACCGTTTTTATTTTTATATAATAATGCAGGAGTAATGAAAAGAGAATAGAATTAATTAGCGAGGTTAACACAACAGTCAATGATTAAAATTTAACCATATTTCCCGATACCAAGGTATTTTTATAAAACAGAATAAAGCTATTTGAAGATAATATGGAAGGAGTGTTTAATAATGCAAATCATCTTGCAGCAAGATGTCCCTAATTTAGGCAAAAAAGGTGAACTTAAAGATGTTGCTCCAGGCTATGCCCGTAACTTGCTTTTTCCTAAAGGAATGGCGTTAGAGGCAACCCCTCAGCGGATTCGGGAATGGAAGAAGAGGCAGGAAAAAGAAGAAATGGTAAACCGTCAGAAGGAAGAAGAAGCCCGTGAAAAAGCTAACAAGCTTAAAGAAATAGAATTGCTCATTGAAATGCCAGCCGGAGATGGTGGCCGCCTGTTTGGGTCAGTTACGCCTGCTGATATTGCTGCAAAGCTCAATGAAAAAGGCTTTGCTATCGATAAAAAAGACATAGAAGCGGAAGGCCCTATAAAAAGTATTGGTAATCATACTGTATCAGTGAAGTTGTATCCAGGTATTAAAGCCGCAGTGTCTATTTCTGTCCAGCAGGAAGCATAACTGCTAATAAAGGAGGCAGCCCGTTTGGCCGTTATCAGCGATAGAGTTCCCCCTCAAAGCAAGGAAGCTGAACAGTCAGTCCTTGGTTCTATGGTCCTCGACAAAGAGGCAATTTTTGCTGCTGCCGAAGTATTAACAGAAAATGATTTTTACAGTACTGCTCATCAAAAAATATTTTCTGCCATTATCTCTTTAAGCGAAAAAGGAGAACCTGTAGATCTGGTTACACTTTCTGAAGAATTACAGCGCAACCAGTGTCTTGAAGTAGTCGGAGGCCGTACTTACCTGGTCACAATTGCTAATGCGGTTCCTACAGCGGCCAATGTGCAGTATCATTCTCAAATTGTTAGAGAAAAATCTATTTTAAGGTCTTTGATTCAAGCAGCAACGGGAATTGTTACCCGAAGCTTTGATTCTCCCCATAATATTGATGAATTTTTGGATGAAGCAGAAAGATTGATCTTCGAAATAGGGAGTCGTGGTAAACACCAGGGTTTTGCGCCCCTCAAAGATGTCCTGGTTCAAACTTTTGACCGTATCGAAAAAATGTATGATGAAAAAAAAGGGGTAACTGGTTTGCCAACAGGTTTTGCTGATCTGGATCGGATGTGTTATGGTCTGCAGGGCTCCGATTTGATTATAGTTGCAGCCAGACCTAGTATGGGTAAAACGACCTTAGCTTTGAATATGGCTCAACAAATAGCTGTTAAAGAAAAAAAACCAACTGCTTTTTTTAGCATGGAAATGTCAAGAGAGCAGCTGGCTCAGCGCCTGCTATGTGCTGAATCACAGGTTGATGCCCAAAATATGCGCCGGGGGTTTTTATCTCAGGAAGAATGGCAAAAACTTACAAAAGCAGTAGGCCCGCTTAGTGAGTCTCCCCTTTATATCGATGATAGTGCTACGCTTTCTGTAATGGAAGTCAGGGCAAAAGCTCGAAGGTTAAAGGCGGAAAAAGGATTGGAAGCCATTTTTGTAGACTATTTGCAGTTAATGCGCGGCTTCAGTCGCTCAGAAAGTCGTCAGCAGGAGCTTTCTGAAATATCAAGAGCTCTTAAGGCTTTGGCTAAAGAGCTTGATGTTCCGGTTTTGGCTTTATCCCAGTTAAGCCGGGCTGTAGAAAAAAGGCCTGATCGGAGGCCGATCCTCAGTGATTTGATGGAATCTGGCGGCATTGAAGCAAACGCTGATGTGGTTATGTTTATTTATCGAGAAGCTTACTATCATAAAGATTCTGAAAAAGGCAATATTGCCGAGATTAGTATAGCGAAGCAACGAAATGGGCCAACAGGCCTTGTGGAATTATATTTTCTCGATCGGTACACTAAGTTTGCTAATATTGCCAGAGAACCCTCTAACCAAGAAGGATCACAAGAAGGGTGACAAGATGAATGTAAATGTTAAATATGACGTTATTATTGTAGGTGCCGGCCCTGCCGGCATATTTGCTGCTATGGAGATAGTATCACGGAGCAAAGCTAATGTTTTGATGATTGATAAAGGTTCTCCTCTGGAAAAACGTAAATGTAAAACGCAAAAAGAATACGGCCGCTGTTTGCGATGTGAACCGTGCGCTGTTACTTGCGGTTGGGGCGGTGCGGGAGCGTTTAGCGATGGTAAACTAACGTTAACATCAGCTTTTGGGGGGTTGCTGGGAGAATATGTTAGCCATGAAGTGGTGGAAGGACTAATATCTGAGGTAGATCAGAGATACTTATCATTTGGCGCGACTGATGAAATATACGGTACAGATACTGAATCTATAAAAAATATTGAACGTTTATCTGCTTCAGCCGGGTTAAGCTTAATTCCGGCAAAAATCAGGCATCTTGGAACAGAGAATTGTTATACAGTGCTTGAAAAAATGTATGACTCCCTTAAAAACAAAATTGATATTTTAATGAATTCTACAGTTGAAGAATTAATGTGCCAGGATGGATCTGTTAATGGCGTAAGATTGGCTTCCGGAGAAGTATACCAGGCGGAGTTTGTAATTTGCGGTCCGGGCAGAGTAGGGGCCGATTGGATCTATGAGCAGGCAAAGAAGCTCGGTTTAAAAGGAACAAATAATCCCGTTGATATCGGAGTCAGAGTAGAAGTCCCTGCTGTGATTATGGAAGAATTAACAGCAAAAATATATGAGTCAAAACTGGTATATTTTACGAGCAAGTTTGATGACCGCATCCGGACTTTTTGCATGAATCCTTACGGAGTGGTAGTAACAGAAAACAATGAGGGGCTTCTAACTGTTAATGGGCATAGCTATGCTTCCACTAGAACGGCTAATACCAATTTTGCTTTACTGGTCAGTAAAACTTTTACTGAACCTTTTTCAGAACCAATCCGGTATGGTCGTTATATCGCCAGCCTGGCTAACATGCTTGGAGATGGAGTGATTATTCAGCGCCTTGGTGATCTTCTTACAGGCAGAAGATCAACTCATGACCGTATAAAAAGAGGATTGGTTCAGCCTACCTTACAAGAAGCAACGCCCGGTGATTTAAGTTTAGTCCTGCCATACCGTTACTTGCTTGGTATAATCGAAATGCTCGAAGCTCTGGATAAATTGGCGCCCGGAGTGAATTCCAGGCATACTCTTCTTTATGGTGTTGAAGTAAAGTTTTACTCTTTTAGGCTTAACTTAAGCCCTCAGCTGGAAACAAATATAAAAAACCTCTTTGCAGTAGGCGATGGTGCCGGTGTTACCAGGGGTTTAGTCCAGGCCTCTGCAACGGGTATGCTTGCGGCGCGTGAAGTGATTGGGAGGTTTGCCTCCCGATCTTCATAACTTCTTTAATAATATTAAGATAGCTAAAAAGCTATAAAAGTTGAAATTATAATAACCTTAAGGCCCAAATACATGGTTGATAAAGCCTTCCTCACCCGGGTAAAGATTATGATGATAACAATAATACCGGACGACCCCATATTTTTTAATCCTAATATATAATCATCTTTTAATTATGCCCCAGTTTAAGGTCAAATCATTATCCATAAGTAAGGTTCAGTTTCATCTTATTCCAAAAGGGTTTTTTTAAGTTATAGCGAATTTTATGTAAATAAATGAGGTGGTTGATATGGTTGGAAAAATATTAGTAGTTGATGATGAAAAGCCAATTGTAGACATTCTGCAGTATAACCTGGAAAAGGAAGGCTACACAGTGGTAACCGCTTACGATGGTGAAGAAGCGCTCAATCTGGTTACTACAGAGCGCCCCCATCTGATTATTTTGGATATTATGCTTCCGAAGAAAGATGGCTTTGCCGTTTGCCGTGAAATTCGCTCAAAGTGGGATATTCCTATACTTATGTTAACTGCAAAAGAGATGGAAATGGATAAAGTGTTAGGTCTTGAGCTTGGGGCTGATGATTATGTAACAAAACCATTTAGTGCCCGAGAAATTTCTGCCCGCGTCAAAGCTCTATTGCGCCGTAGCGGACTTGCAGGGCGGCAAGCGGTAAATGGAAAAACAAGAATTGAAGCTGGTTCTATTTCTGTAGATCAAAATGAGATGCAAGTTTATAATTTAGGTAAACCAATAGAATTAACTTTACGCGAATATAATCTCCTATTATTCTTGATCATGAAACCTGGTTTTGTTTTTAGTAGAGAGCAGCTTTTGGATCAAGTGTGGGGTTATGATTATATTGGAGATGATCGGACAGTTGATGTGACGGTCAGGAGGCTTCGAGAAAAATTGGAGCAGGATCCTGCTCAGCCTGAATATATAAAAACAAAAAGGGGCGTCGGTTATTATTTTAAGCCGATTTAATTTTTTTAATAGCCTGCAATGGAAAATTATTTTTATATATCTTATGCTGATTTTATTTTCTCTCCAGCTGATCAGTGTATATTTAGTCCAATCCCTGGAACAATATTACCTTGGAAATTACAAGGAAAACCTTGAAAATCAAGCCAGACTACTCTCAGCTTTTATAAAGCCAGGTTTTGGAGAGCGAGAAGAATGGGCGGAAGATACTGTCACCCTGGCTAGAGAATTTAGAGACTTACAGGGTATGGAAATCATTGTCCTGGATAATTATGCCCAGGTTGTTGGCAGTTCCGGAAGCCAGGCTTATGTTGGGCGCCGCTTAATCCGGGATGAGATCACAAGGGCCCTGGCTGGAAACCTTAGTGATAATATGCGGTATGATCCTGTTAATGATGAAAGACGTTACTATATGGCTTATCCAATTGAAAATAATCAGAGGACTGTAGGGGTAATATATCTCAGCGGTTCTTTGAAAGTGGTTGATGACACTCTAAATGAAGTTAAAACGATTCTTTTAAGTGGAGTTGCCCTGGCTCTTGCTATTAGCTTTTTACTGGGTATTATTTTAACAAGAACAATAACTTTACCGATCATGGAAGTAACGGATCAGGCCCACGAAATGGCTGGTGGTGACTATTCTAGAAAAATAGCAGTGCAAACTTCAGATGAAATTGGAGAACTGGGAGAAACTTTTAATTATCTTGCAGAGCGTCTAAGTCACACTATTGATGAAATGTCCTCTGAAAAAAGCAAGGTAGAGGCTATAATCAACAATATGAGTGATGGAGTTGCTGCTCTTAACGGAAAAGGGCATTTGATTCAAATCAATCCTTCTGCTCGACGCTTAATCAGAAATCTTAACTTAAAAGTTCCAACATTGAACTATTCAGGATTTGGTTTGCTAAGAAGCTTAATCGGTTCAGAGGCGATTCGCCGCTTTGTCCGAAAACAAGAACCTCTAACTGCCGAAATATCAAACCATAATCCTGATTGCACCATGCAGGTAAAAATTGCCCCGTTCAAGGTTGATAAAGGAAAGCTGGATGGCACTTTAATAGTTTTACATGATATTACGAGGGAAAGGGAGCTCACAAAACGCCAGGAAGAGTTTGTTGCTGATGTATCCCATGAATTAAGGACACCTTTATCAACGGTAAAAAGTTATGTAGAAACGCTTCTTGATGGAGCTGCAGAAGAACCGGAAGCAAGAACTCGTTTTTTGAAGGTCCTGGCTAAAGAAACTGAGAGAATGGTAAGTATGGTCAAAGACCTTCTGGTCCTTTCCCAAATGGATTCAAATCGTATGGATTGGCAGAAAGATGAGGTGGAGTTAAAAAGCTTGGCCCTGGAAGCTATTGGCCAGGCCAGGCAAAAACTGAGCAAGCAGCTTCCGCCAATTCATGTTGATATTGATCAAAGCTGTTCAAAGGTTTTTGTAGATCGTGATAAAATAATGCGAGTATTTATCAATATTCTCAATAATGCTTTAAAATATACTCCTGCTACAGGCGAAATAAAGCTAAGTGCTTCCCGGCAGGAGCGTTATATAAAAGTTATTATTGAGGATAATGGTAGTGGAATAAATGAGGAGGAGCTTCCCAGAATTTTTGAAAGGTTCTATAGGGTTGAAAAGACTCGCAGCAGAGATTTTGGCGGTACGGGCCTGGGTTTGTCTATTGCCCGGAAAATTGTTGAAGCTCACGGAGGGATAATCTGGATAGATAGCTCTCCTGGAGTGGGAACGAAAGTTATTTTTACCCTGCCGGCTGGACCAGAAAAGGGGGATCTTGATGCTTGAAAAAATAAAAACCCTTTTACTGCTCGTATTAATCGGTTCAAGCTTGTTTTTAACCTATCAATTGTGGTATGGGCATAAACCAACCGAATTAACTGTTGAAGATGTATATGAGCAGGTAGATGCTGAAAATCCTCGCCTAATTGAAGATGCGATCACACCTTACAGGATTGTAGTTAATCAGAATGACGACTATTACTTGTTAAGACAGGATGAGGTGCTTTTCGCACGTTACTGGAGATACTTGTCCGATTTGCTCAGTACTCTTGAAACTAACTATTCTTCCGGGGAACCACCTGAACTGGAAGGGGAAGTATTAGCTTGCCTTAAATGCTATTTTGATCCTCTTCTTCCAACAGGTGATGAAATGCCCTGGCTTACTGGTGTTTCTGGTGAAGGATTAGACATGCTTAAAATATATTGTTATGAAGATGAGGTTTGGCTGGTTCTTAATCAACCCGGCGCAGAGGGAACAAAGCACTTGTTCTTAGATCAAGCCGAATCTTTACAGATTAAAAACTTTATTAGCTATATGATAATCGATCATGAAAAAACTTACAGTTTGTTGACCCCTGAGCTGGCTAATGAGAAGTTCGGCTTGGACATTGATGTTCACCCTTCCATTTATGTCCCCCAGGATGAGGTGGTCATGACTAGTTTTTTATTAAATAAAGAAGTATTAGATGAAGAATTATTGTTAAAAACTTTTTTTGTTGATTATAATCTGGCCAGGGTAATAGAGGAAAGAGATGGTGGGTTGCTTTATACAGATGGTGAAAAAGGCTTACGTCTAGCAGATTATAGTTTTGAGTATTCCTATCCAAGGTTGGAAGAAGGATCCACGAGTGCGACATATGAAGAGGCATTGCGAAGCAGTATAAACCTTGTAAACTATCATGGAGGCTGGCCTGAACATTTGCGCCTTGAAAATATTGAGCTGCAAAGCCGCAGGGGAAAATTTTTCTATAATGCAGAATGGAAAATGTATTACAACGGTTATCCAATTCTAACCGCTCAATCAACAAAGGCTTCGTTTAATGATTTAGGGCTTTTTCACTTTTCCAGAATGTTATTCAAGCCTGAAGATGATCCTGAGTTTGCTAATGCGGACTCTTCCTCTGTTGAAAAGATTTATCAGGTCAGCATTACTGACTGGACTGAAGCTGTTATGAAAGCAATCGATCAATTTGATGATTATTTAATGATCTCCGGTGCCAGTATTAGATTGGGGAAAGTTGACCTGGGCTATGCTGCGCTTGGCTCTGAAGGTTTGCCTAGAGCAGTGCCGGTCTGGATTATCTCAATAAACGGGGAAACAATTTTATTAAAAGCTGATGATTTAGAAACTATCCGTAAGGAGGATTTATTTTGAATCTGGGCCAGGCCAAATTAATATTAATTATTGCCTTTACAGGATTAAATGTCTTTCTTGGTTATCAACTTTTTTGGCCTGATTTTGGCAGGCTGACAGAGGTAGCGGTTACTACTGAGCAGCTGAGGGAAACTGAGCAAAAAATGGAAGAAAACAACTATATTTTAGAAACTCAGATTAATCGCTCTCAGTTAACCAGTGATTTTATCACTGTAACACCATCCTGGGAAATCAGGCAGGAATTCTTGTACCAACTGATTAAAAGCGGTGTACAGATAGAAAGAATTGAGCATATGACTTATTACCATGCTGACGATATGCTGGCAATTATTCATACCAGTGGCCTAATACAGCTGTTTTACCATAAAGGAATATCTCTGGAAGACGAGATTGTGGAACTTGATGAAAATGATTTGGCAGAAAGTGTGAAAAGCTATTTGGCAGTAAACAATCTCCTCCCAGAGAACATTACTTTTGACTACATGGAGAAGATAAGCGAAGGGCGCTTAGCATTAAAATATCATCAACACTTAGATGATGTTCCGATCTTCTCAGGACAGGTAAAAGTTATTCTGGAGGATAAAAAAATTAATGCTGTAGAAATATACTGGCTTGATCCCTCTGAGCGGTCTCCAAAAAGAGAAATGGAAGTTATCTCTTCTGCGGAAGCGTTAAATAATCTTGTTTCTGAATTAGGCCCAAGCGCAGTTAAACGCCATATAACAAAGATAGATTTAGGCTATTATAGTGGAGAGTATGATGCTGAAAAATGGGAAGTTCCTCCTGTCTGGCGCATAGTATTTGATAATAAACAGTACTATTATATTAATGCTTTTACAGGCAACCTGGAAAAAGACATAGTTATTCCGGATCAGCTCTAAATTTGTTTTTTATAAGTGGGATTTAATGTTATAATTGAAGCGGAGGTAAATATGGAAAGTTTTAAAGTTAAAGGTAATGCTAACTTGAAAGGAAACGTAATTATTAGCGGTTCTAAAAATGCCGCTGTTGCAGTATTACCGGCTGTGGTACTAACAAAAGAAACTGTACGCCTGGATAATATTCCTGATATCACCGATGTTCGTACTATGATCAAAATCCTTGAAAATCTTGGAGTATCAATTCGCAGGCGGGGTAGAAATGCTTTAGATTTAACTCCAAACCATCTGGCCGCTATTGATCCATCTTACGATCTGGTAAAAAAAATGAGAGCTTCTTACTATTTTATGGGCAGTCTCTTGGCGCGTTTTGGGCAGGCGAGAGTGCCAATCCCCGGAGGTTGTGATCTGGGCCCTCGTCCAATAGATCAACATCTAAAGGGCTTTTCTGCTTTAGGGGCAGACATTAATATCGAGCACGGGATGATTAATCTTTCTGCAAAAAGACTGGTTGGTACAAATATCTATCTTGATGTGGTCAGTATTGGGGCAACTATAAACCTGATGTTAGCAGCCTCATCTGCTGAAGGAAGAACAGTTTTGGAAAATGTTGCCAAAGAGCCGGAAATTGTTGACCTGGCAAACTTTTTAAATGCTATGGGAGCGAAAATTAGGGGAGCCGGTACAGATGTTATCAGGATTGACGGTGTAAAAGAATATAGAGGAGTGGCTCACACTGTTATTCCGGATAGAATTGAAGCAGGGACTTTTATGCTGGCAGCAGCAGCAACCGGCGGCTCAGTAGCAGTAGAAGAGATTATACCAAAACACCTTGAAGCTATAACTGCTAAGCTGCGTGAAGCTGGAGCACATGTGGTAGTGGAACCCGAAAAAATAAATATTGCAGCTCCCGATCCCCTTCTGCCTTCTGATCTTAAAACCTTTCCCTATCCAGGCTTTCCCACAGATCTTCAACCGCAAGGCATGGTTTTATTGACTGCGGCAAAGGGGCTTAGTGTTATTACTGAAAATGTTTTTGATGGCCGCTTTAATCAAGTCGATGAGCTGAAAAGAATGGGAGCTAAAATTAAAGTGGAAGGACGGACAGCATTGATTGAAGGAGGAACTCGATTAT
Source organism: Syntrophomonadaceae bacterium (assembly GCA_003567725.1). Lineage (GTDB taxonomy): Bacteria > Bacillota > Dethiobacteria > DTU022 > DTU022 > B1SED10-74M. Next base: position 61,932 of record PWYU01000077.1, read on the forward strand.
CTGGAGCTCCTGTTACAGCTCATGATCTACGATCAGGCGCGGCTTTGTTAATAGCTGCCCTAATGGCGGATGGAGAGAGTCAAATCAGTGCTATTAAACATATTGATCGGGGCTATGAAAACTTTGAACAAAAACTTATCAATCTTGGCGCGTCTATCCAAAGGGTTAGTGATGATAATTATGAGCAATTATCAAGTAGCCTTGATTGACAGTGGCCCCTGGTCTTTGAACTCTCCTCTTTACGATTAAAGTTTCATTCTGTAAACTATATACACAACTGATTGTAGTCAATAAAAGTAACGGTCAGCCGAGCAGTTAATGAAATATTATAATAGGCAACCTATCTCCTCTTCTAGATTCTGACCTAATTACAATTCCAAACAACAATTCGGCTGAAATTAAGGAGGTATTTAAATAGTGGAACGGCAACATAATTTTAACAGTAATTCAAGCCGGAATAAAGCCTGGGCTTTAATTGGATATTTTTCTTTTGGGATCCTGGGTATGCTTTTAGGGGCAGCATTAGTTTATGGAGTATTTTACTTTTTCCTGGTCCCTCATGCTGAAGAAGTAGTTCCCGATGAGGTAGCTGTAGAGGAGGAAAATGATGTTCGGGGCGAAGCCTCTCCACCAACACCAGGTAGGGATATAGATAGAGATCTGGTCGCAGTAGTGGATCAGGTCATGCCAGCTGTTGTAGGTGTAAGCAGTCACTTTGATTTTACCGAGTTTGGTGGCCAGCAATTTGAACAAACCGAGTCCGCATCTGGAGTTGTTATTTCACCTGATGGATATATTATTACTAACCATCATGTCATACAAAATGCCGAGCAAATTAAAGTGATCATGCCTGAAAAAGGAGTTTTTGATGCTGAACTGGTTGGCTCTGATCCTATGACCGACTTAGCTCTGATTCGCATAGATGAAAGTAACCTTACCTATGCCCCACTGGCAGACTCTGGTCAAGCCAGGGTTGGAGAAACTGTTTTAGCCATAGGAAATCCTCTGGGGCTTCAACAAACAGTAACTGCCGGCATTATTAGCGCAGTAGAACGCCAGGTAATGATTCCCGGTACTGACTATGCCTACACTTTTATCCAGACAGATGCAGTGGTTAATCCTGGCAACAGCGGAGGACCACTGGTTAATCTCGAAGGTGAAATAGTGGGTATTAATACAGCCAAGATTGCCCTCCCAGGGGTTGAAGGTATCGGATTTTCCGTGCCCAGTAATACCGTAGACAGGGTAACCAGGGACTTTTTGGAATACCGGAAAGTGCTAAGACCACATATGGGAGTATTGATTGAAGATTGGCTTAATTATGAAGATCCTGAACCCGATATGGGCATACGCTTGATTGAAATTGTTCCTGAAAGCCCTGCTGATGAAGCTGGATTGGTTGTAGGGGATATAATTGTCGCTATAGACGATCAAAAGATAGATTTTTTAGCTCAACTATTTGATATTATGCTTTATTACTACCCTGGTGATACGGTTACGATTACTTTTTACAGGAATGGAGAAGAAAAACAAACAAGGTTGACCTTTGATGAGCGGCCGGACAACTTATTTGAAGAACCTTTTGATCCTGAACCTTTTGATCCTGAACCTTTTGATCCTGAAGATTTTGAAGATGAAGATCTGGAAGATGAAGGCTTAAATGAAGAAGAAGATGCCGGGGAAGATGAACTGGAAGATTGAGATGGAGGTCGATGTTTGCGTCTGTTATTTGTATTTATAGATGGTGTTGGCCTGGGAGAGCATAAGGATAGTAATCCATTTGTCTATACCGATACGCCGGGATTGTCGAAGCTCTTAGGTGGAAATAATCTTGTCAGCTCGACGGTCAATTATCAGGACTCTAAAGTTTCAGTACTGGGATTGGATGCTAAACTGGGGATAATTGGTTTGCCCCAAAGCGCTACGGGTCAGACTACAATATTTACAGGCGAAAATGCTGCTGCTTTCCTGGGCCGTCATCTCAGAGGATTCCCAAACTTGTCTCTTAGGAACCTCATTGCCGAGAAAACGCTTTTTAAGCAGTTAAAAAATAAAGGATACAGGGTGGCTTTTGCAAACGCCTACAGGCCCAAATTTTTTGAGTTATTAAGCAGAGGTCTGCCCGGGTGCCGCTATTCCTGTTCCACATTAGCAACTTTTTATGGCGGTCTTTCATTTTACAACCTCTATGATATTATTGCCCGTAAAGCCTTATACATGGATATAACCAATGAAAGACTGCAGCATCTAAATGTTAAAGTGCCCATACTTACCCCGGACGAAGGAGCAGTCCAGTTGCTTAATATCAATAGAAATTTCGACTTTTGTTTGTTCGAATACTTTTTAAGTGATATAACTGGTCATAGGGCAGATCATAAAGAAGCAAGTTGTATAGTTAAAGTACTGGATTCATTTATCAGTGGTCTGGCAGAACGGATTAAACCTAATGAAGAGATGTTAATAGTAACCAGCGATCATGGTAATATAGAGGATGTTACCGGGCAAAATCATACCCTGAATTTGGTTCCCCTTTTAATGGTTGGTGCACCAGGCCTTCGTGAGCACTTAGCTAAAAAGCTAAACAGTTTGTGTGATCTCTTGCCCGCAGTTAAAGAAGTCTTAGCTGCCCCTGCTGTGCAGAAAAGTTCAGAAAAAGAAGATAGTTTTTGATAGTTAACCTATCCTAAACCATAACTGGAGAATAAAAAAAATATAATATATGAAAATAAGAGTAGTTACGGTCGGTATGTTTGCAACTAATTGTTACCTGGTATACTGCCCTCAAACCGCTGAGGGGATAGTTATAGATCCAGGAGCAGATGGTAAGCTCATTACATCGCGTATAAAAGGAATGGGTATCAAGTTAAAATATTTAATCAATACACACGGCCATATTGATCATATTGGCGCCAATGGAAACATTAAAGAAGATTTTAAAATTCCTATTTTGCTTGCTGAAAAAGATCTTCAAATATATCATAAACCTGGGTTTGGCCTCTCATTTGTTTTAAAGAAACAACCGGAACCGGATTGGTTTCTCAGCGATGGAGATGAAGTAAAGTTTGGAGAGCTTTTGCTTAAAGTGGTGGCTACTCCTGGGCATACTCCGGGCGGGATCAGTCTGGTCGGGGAAAATGAGGTGTTTAGTGGCGACACACTTTTTGCTGGTTCCATCGGCAGGACAGATCTGCCAGGCGGTTCGCACTCAACTTTATTAACAAGTATAAAAAAGAAATTAATGAAACTGCCCGGCCGGATAACTGTTTATCCCGGTCATGGCCCTACTACTACGCTTGCTGAAGAAGCAGAGTCTAATCCATTTATTGCAACATAAAATAGTTATATATTTTTTGACAAAAATTATTTTTTAAATTCAGCAGGAATATCCATTATAATAGAGAATATCTTATCGTTACCGTTGAGTATAGTGTTATA
>PWYU01000066.1 GCA_003567725.1 Syntrophomonadaceae bacterium
AAGCATGTTCTTTAACTACGATGAAGTAAACAGGGTCTTTTATTTATCAGAGGAACTAAAACCCTACCTTGGAACCGAGCTGGCAGGGCATGTCGAAGATATTCTGGAATTCCGGCGGATTAACTATTTTAGAAGGCGGTTTAAGGAGGAATAGACTTATCAGACCGGCTCGAGTTGGATTTTTGCCGATGCTTCTGCCCATCGTCTTGTTTCAGATCTGAGCAGTCTGATCGGACAACAAAGTGGACACAAGATTATTGCCGCCGGGGATTTGAATATACTTTATGGATATGGAGAATATAAAAGTCCATATTGGGCTAAACTTTATAACACTGTATTTGACCGCATGGATGTCTTAGGGTTTAAATTTGTTGGGCCACAGGCGCCTGAAGGTGGGAGGCAGGCGGAACCGTGGCCTGATGAGCTGCCGGAAGATAGCCTTAATGTACCTACTTACCATCATAACAGGCAGACACCGGCAATTGCATCAAGGCAGTTAGACTTTGTCTTTGCTTCAGAAAGCATAGCAAACAGGGTTAAGGTGAAAGCTTTATATAACGTTGAAGAGTGGGGAGCAAGTGATCATTGCCGGATTATGTTTACATGGCAGTTTGATGAGGATACAAAATAATGGTTGGTTTACTGAGTCTCATATAAATATATACCTTTGCTTAAATATAAAGGCTTAGAATGAAGGATTTGTAACGCCCCAAAGGAATTAATCGTCGCTTGTCGAATTATATAAATTATCAAATTTCTATATAACTGCGATATTAATCAAACTACTCACATGAAATTAAATCATCATGAGAAAATACCAAATTAGTTTTTGCGAAGGTGGGCTGATAGCATGGATAAAAATGATAAGCATCCCCAGTTTGATTATGAGCAAAGGGAGCTGAAAAATAATTGGAATCAGTGTAAACAAATTCATAATGAACATAAGGAGAGAATTTTTAATATTAAGGATAGATTAGAATCTCCGGCGGCCAATGATCCCGATGATTATAGCTTAAGGCCCCAGCTAAACAGGAAAAAACGAGCACTGAAAACCAGGATCGCCCAAATAGAGAGTGCACTCGATAAGCTTTATTTCGGGAAAGTAGTTTTTACTGATAAAAAAGGAGAGCAGGTTGTTTATATAGGAAAAAGTAGCCTTGACTTAAATGGTGCAATAATAGCCAGCTATAAAGCGCCAATTGCCGACATATATTACTCCAAGGGAAGCGTTGATAAATCAACATCCATCCGGGAAAAAGGTATAGATCTGGAACTGGTACGTACCCTTGAAGTTGAACAGGATAGGCTGCTTGCTACTGTAGATGATTTTGTTAAAGACATTGGTGAGCAAAAAGAAGAAAGCGATAGTTTCTTGCGCAAACAACTTGAAAAACTTGGTGAGGATCGTTTTTGTGATATCTACGTTACTATTCAAAAAGAGCAGAATGAAATTATTCGAAGCCCGGTAGATCAGCACTTGGTTATCCAGGGAGGTGCAGGAACCGGAAAAACCATTGTATTACTTTATAGATTAGCCTATTTAATGCATAACCAGAAATGGAAGCCTGAAGAAGTTTTATTACTGTCACCATCAAACCTATTCCTGTATTTCTTAAAAAATATGTTGCCTGATGCTGAAATGCAGGAAATAAATCAATACTCCCTTTATGAAGTTAATAAAGGCTTGATCAAAAAATCACACGAAAGAAATTGGTTGCCTCCAATGATTGAGCTCGAGCCCGGCTTCAGGGATATTGCCAGTGATTCGGCCAATTTTAAAGGGAGTAACGCTTTTAAACAAATGGTCAATGAAAAGATAGATGCTTTAGCTAAAGCCTACACTCGGTATATTAAAGACTTCACTTATATCGTTGAGGGAAAACAAAAAATAATACCTGCAACTAAAATAAGGGAGTCTTTCTTACACGAACTCTCCAAGCATCCTTTTGAAAAAAGGAAAAAAATAATTAGAGAAAGAATCAAGAGAACACTATCGGATGTGATTGGCGAAGCACTATCTGGAAATAGAGAAGGTGAACCTGCTTTCTCTTCACAAGAAATCGAATCAATGCTGGGTGAGTATTTTCGGGAATGGCCTGAAAGTGATCGTGTATACCGCGAGTTTTTGAAATGGTATTCCAGCCTGCTGGACAACTTTAAAGATGTAGGACGTTCACTAGAAAATGCTCAAACCAAGGTTAGTGAAAATGCCCGCCTTTGGAACAATTTCTTTTCCATGGTTTCTTTAAATGACCTTGCTGTACTTCTTTATGCCTCGCAGAAAATTAACGACCAGGGAAGAAAATATAAGCATATTGTTATTGATGAAGCCCAGTTCTTGACCCCTGTTTGGCTGGAAGCGTTAACAACTTTTTTAGAAGAAAATGGTACTATGACCTTAACAGGCGACTTGAATCAAAAGCCGGAAATGGTGGATATCTATGATTGGAAAGATTTAAGTTGCATTATTGGGGAGATTAATGTCAGGGAGCTTTCTGTCAGCTACCGTTTAACCGATGAAATAGCTAAAATGTCTCTTGACTTGCTTAGCAGTTATGATAAGTCAAGCAAGCTTTATAAATATGATTTTGCCGGAAGAAGTGGTCTGCCAATTCAAGAACTAAGCGGTTCCTTGAAGGAAAGACTTACTCAGCTGTCAGAAATGGTTTCTTCGCATGATAACTATAAAACTTTTGCAATCATTACCCGGACAAGCAAAGACGCTGAAATGGTTTATGAAACAATAAACTCTTTTCTTGATACTGTAACGATAGCCAGACGATTTGACGATAAACTTGGACAAATAACAGTAATACCAGTATCTCTTGTCAGTGGAATGGAGTTTGATTTTACTGCAATAGTTAATTACCGCAATTATGATACAAAGGATACGCACGAGGCCAGGGCTTTATATATTGCGGTAACACGGGCGGTGCATAAGCTGGTCCTCAGCTAAAGTAAGCAGCTTTTAATCTTACCGGCATACAAATCTGCAAAGTACTGTATATGTCATTAATTTAAAATAGTTTCATAAAAAGGGCTTTTCTACTATATAAAGAAAAGGGATTGTTAATTTTTAAAAATTAAAACTTAATAAACTTGAGATATTGCTTCGTTTTTCTTGATTCAGGGGGTGTGTTACATGGCAATCATGATTCCCAAAATCAATCCTAACCTAATAACAAATCGGGGAGAGCAGATTTTTTATAAAGCTGCCAGTAAATTGCCTGATGCTTACACTGTTTATTACAGCTATGATTATATCACTGACGGAAAATCATATGATCATATGGCATACTATGAAGCTGATTTTATTATTACCCATCAATGGCTTGGCTACCTGGTTGTAGAAGTAAAATGTGGTTATTACCGTTACTATAATAACATTTGGCAGAAGCGGCTAGGAGAAGTTTTTGTTGATATTGATAAGGATCCAGTTGAACAGGCAAAAAGGGCCATGTACTTTATTGTTGAACGCTACAAGGAAGTAACAAAAACAGATATGTTCCCGCTAAGAATTAGATATGCAGTTTGTTTTCCCGATTGTGAAGTATTCGAGGGGCTTGCACCTGCTCACTTGCGTGAGGATAGTATCTGGCTTGGTGCAGATCTGAAAAAGCTGGATCGTAACATCAAGGCTGTTTTTGGAGGGCAGGCTGCAGAGGCAAATGGCAAAGCAATAGATATTCTTAAGAAAAAAATACTTGCACCTGCTTTTACTGTACATACGGATCTGGAATCAGAGATACGCATTTTCAGCAAGAAAAGCGGCAAGGTAATGACTGATGAACAAAAAAGAATTTTAGATGAAACAGAACTTGATCAGCGTAAAATCTACTTAGGTGCAGCGGGCACAGGGAAAACCTTTATTGCCATCGAAAAAGTTAGACGCCTTGTAGCTGATGGCAAAAAAGTGCTGATGACTTGTTTTAACCGTGATTTGGGTAATTATTTACGCCATGCTTTCAAAGATGAACTGGCATCCGGCTACTTGACAGTAACTAATTTTCACGATTATTTATTTAAGTTGTTGGAGACAAAAGATATAGAGGTAGTTGTGCCTGAACTTCAGGAAGAAAAAATGACGTTTTTTGAGAAAGGCTTACTCGACCTGGCGATGGATATTATTGACGAGTTAAGCGAAGAAGAAAAATTCGATGCGCTAGTTGTTGATGAAGGTCAGGATTTTCGGGAAGATTGGTATTTGTTTTTATTAGAAATGCTTAATTCAAGTCAGAGCGGAGAGTTTTATATATTTGCCGACCCCAGCCAGAACCTATTTAATGCGGATCTATCAGCATTATCTTCTTTTCAGGTTTCCTATCATCGATTGACACGCAACTTAAGAAATACGGAAAAGATTAATAACTGGCTTTCTGAGCTGATTGGCACAGAACCTTTGTACTGTGTCCATGAGGGTGGAGAATCTGTGGCATTTTTCTCCTGGGAAGATGCAGCGCATGAACTTAGTTTGGTGGAACAGGAGCTTGGGCGTCTGGTTAGCAAGAGAGTTTCACCCGGGCGGGTGGTAATTCTGTCTCCAAACCGTTTGGAAAAAAGTTCACTTTCCGGCTTAAAGCAAATCGGTCAGTGGCCGCTTTTCGATCTCATCAAAGGGCGGGAAGAAGGATTGGCAAAACCGCCCGATGCTGTGGCTTTTTCAACTATCAGGTCTTTTAAGGGTTTAGAAGCAGATATTGTTTTTTTTATCGGCATCAGGGCAGGGACCAGAGCTTGCACGATTAACGATATTTATGTCGGATCGTCACGTGCCAGCTTTCTGCTTTACGTTTTTCATGAGGAAGGATTTGATTTTAATGGTAAGGAGCAAACTTGTGTGAAGAATTGATTGCATAAAAAGTTAAGAGGGTAATTTGGTGCAAATCAAATAGCTTCAAAAAAATGCAATAAAGACTATGCTTGTCCGCTAAAGGAGTTTATGGTCAATTGAATGGGTTTAAAAAGCCAAGAATAAAAGATATTTCCACGACCCTGCTCAATCATTACCTGTAATATTTTGGTGATTATAAATACAGAATTGCGTTCAAGCAGGAAGGATACCTGGAAGTCATTAAGGGAAAGGCAAAGATCATTTCAACGGGCTTCGGTGCGGGCAGGTTTTCATGAAAGCTTTTAAATGCTTCTGCTTTTTCTAATGGTCTTTATTCTACATGGCATCAAGTATAAATAATAATCTATTTGCTTTCTTTTTTCTACACTTTATATCGGTTAAACCTTACCAGTATAGAAAAGGATCGCTTTAAAAGATGAAAAGAGAACCATAATTTGAGACATTTACCCTGATCTATTGTTGTGATTTTCAGTGAACAAAGTTTCATGCAAGGAGCAGTAACCGGTGCTAAAAAACATAGAGCTAAACCCAGAATTTAAAAATGCCCTCGATTATATGGAAAACAGCTATAAAAACCTCTTTATAACCGGCAGGGCAGGCACCGGCAAATCCACCTTACTTGAATACTTCCGTTCTATTACCGAAAAAGACATTGTTGTCTTAGCTCCCACTGGGGTGGCTGCTGTAAACATTTCCGGTCAGACGATTCATTCATTTTTCGGTTTCCAGCCGGATATCACTGTAGAAAAAGCGAAGAGGATAGCGAAGAGGAATAAGCAATCGATATTTAACAACCTTGATGCGATTGTCATTGACGAAATATCCATGGTGCGGGCAGACTTGCTCGATTGCATTGATCAGTTCTTACGGATAAAAGGTAGAATGCCGGGCTTGCCTTTCGGGGGGATCCAGATGATTTTTGTTGGTGACCTATACCAGATACCTCCGGTAGTGGTAAGCCATGATCGGTATATGTTTCAAGACCAGTATGACAGTGAATATTTCTTTCATTCCAGGGCTTATAGTGAAATTGAATTTAAGCATTTAGAACTGGAAAAAATCTATCGCCAGACGGATCAGGAGTTCATTGATATCCTGAGCAGGATCCGCAATAACACGGCCTCCGAAGAGGATTTAGACAGGCTAAACAGCAGGGTGGTAAGTGACAGCACCGAGCTGCCTAAGGGGATTATATATTTAACCACCACCAATGCCTTAGCTAAGGAAAGAAACTATAGCGAGCTGCAGCAGCTTGAAGGCGAACCTTTTTTCTATCATGCTGAAATCCGGGGCGATATTAATAGCAAAAGCTACCCGGTAGAAGAGATAATAGAGCTTAAGAAAGATGCACAGGTAATCCTCTTGAATAATGACAGCGCCGGGCGCTGGATTAATGGCACGATCGGTAAAGTTATGCACCTGGAAGAAGAAGTGCTTGAGTTAAGGCTAAATGATGGTTCGGTTGTTGAAGTAAATCCTTATAATTGGAATATATATAGTTTTTACTGGGATGAAGAGAACGGCAAAGTAGAGGCTGAAAGTGTGGGTTCCTTCAAACAGTTCCCGCTGAAGCTTGCCTGGGCCATAACTATTCACAAGAGCCAGGGCAAGACTTTTGACAGGGTGGTGATTGATCTGGGCAGGGGTGCATTTGCTTCAGGTCAGCTTTACGTGGCGCTTTCGCGCTGCCGCAGCCTGCAGGGTATCTTTTTCAAGCGAGAGGTAAGGGAGTCGGATATTCGAGTCGATTACAGGGTGGTTAACTTTTTAACCGGTTATCAGTACGATCTGTCCGAGGAAAAACTGCCCCTGGACAGTAAGGTAAAGCACATCAGTGATGCCATTGAAAACGGTGAAGAGCTGGAAATTGTGTACCTCAAGAATACTGATGAAAAGACGGTAAGGGTAATCAGGCCAGAAAGCGTAGGCGTGATGAATTACCGCGGCAGGAACTTTTTAGGTATGTCTGCTTACTGCTGCCTGCGGGAAGAGGTGCGGACCTTCCGGCTTGACCGGGTATTACAGGTAAGGAGCGGAGATACTGTCTGTGAGGATGAGGGTTTTGGTAGGGAGGTAAAAAAGATTACTCAGCCAACAGGAATTGCCGGATGTATAGATGTAGAAACAACCGGCTTAAGTGCATATACTGATGAAATTGTTGAACTGGCGCTGGTGTTATTCAGCTAT
>PWYU01000116.1 GCA_003567725.1 Syntrophomonadaceae bacterium
AGGTAGCTTTAAGCGGTGAGCAAATTCGCTTCGAAAGCTTTTCCGAGCCACTCGGACGCTGGTACGATGTGAGCACTTATAGCGATAAAACGGGCTATTTTGTTGCTGTTTTCCGCGACATTACCGATCACAAACAGGCGGAAAAAGCTTTGCGCGAAAGTGAGGCTTTCTCAAAGACAGTAATGGATCACTTGCCGATAGGGCTAGCAGTGAATTCAGTTGATCCGGAAGTTAATTTCACTTATATAAATGATAATTTTCCTAAATTCTATCACACAACCAGGGATGCCTTGTTTGATCAGGATGCATTCTGGGAAGTTGTGTATGAAGATACCCGGTTTCGTTCCGAGATTAAGCAGCGGGTGCTTAAAGATTGCGCCTCCGGGGATCCGGACAAAATGTGGTGGGAAGATATTCCGATTACCCGCAACGGCAAAGTTGTAGCTTATATCAGTGCAAGCAACATTCCCGTTCCGGAGAATGATTTAATGATATCTACAGTATGGAATGTTACAGATCGCGTAAAAACCGAAGAGGCTTTGCGAGAAAGCGAGAAAAAACACCGCCGTCTCTTTGAAACGATGGCCCAGGGGGTTATATACCAGTCTGCAGACGGATATATAACGTCGATTAACCCTGCAGGGGAAAGGATATTAGGAATAACCACAGAACAGATGCAGGGCAAAACCTCCATGGACCCTCGCTGGCAGATGATTGATGAAGACGGTAAAAAAGTGCCCGGAACTGATCACCCGACCATGATTGCCCTGCGCACGGGGCAGAAAGTAGGACCGGTAACAAGGGGGATCTACCGCCCGGATTTAGGCAGACACATCTGGCTGAACATCACGGCCATTCCCCTCTTCCAGCCAGGTGAAACTAAACCTTTTCAGGCTTACGCAACCTTTACGGATATCATTGAACGTAAGCAGGCAGTGGATGATTTGCACAAAGCAAACACGTATTTAAATTTCTATCAATTAACGGTCGACAATATGGAAGACTACAAGATTGCTGTCGTCGACGACAACTACTGTTATAGATTGGTGAGCAGGCAATATCTTGAAGGCTACAACCTTACTAAAGCTGACTTGATAGGAAAAGCTGTGTCCGGATTAATGGGTGCAGAGGTTTTTGAAAGCACTGTCAAGCCCAACCTGGACCGGGCCCTAAACGGAGAGGTTATTAATTATGCAGATTGGTTTTATATACCGGCCAAAGGAAAAAGGTTTATGGAAATAAATTATTACCCAATTAGAGGAGGAGATAACTTAATAAGTTCAGTTGCTGCTATATCCCGTGATGTTACCGACCAAAAAGAATCTGAAGAAATTATAAGGCAGCGCGAAGCTGAACTAACCGCTATCTATGAAAACGCGCCCCTTATTATGATGCTGGTAGACAAAGAGAGAAATGTGCAAAAAATTAACGGGTATGGGTTATCATTTGTCGGCAAGCCCGAGGAAGAAATGCTTGGCAGGCGCGGTGGCGAAGCTTTGGGTTGTCTTAACGCCCTTGATGATCCGGAAGGCTGCGGTAAAGGCCTGCATTGTGATTATTGTACTGTCCGCATAACAGTTCTTGAGACCCTTAAAACAGGAGAAGCCTATCACCAGGTAGAAGCAAGCCTACCATTTTTAATGGGCGGTAAAGAAGATCTCCTGCATTTTCTACTTTCAACCGTAAGATTAACTTTAAGAGAACAGCAGATGGTGCTGGTCTGCCTGCAGGATATTACTGATCGAAACCGGGCTGAAGAAGAAATTCGCACCTTGAACGAGAAACTGGAAGAACGAGTAAGAGCACGCACCGCTCAGCTGGAAGCGGCTAACCGTGAGTTAGATGCTTTTACCTACTCCGCTTCCCACGACCTGCGCGGCCCGCTCAACCGCATCAGTGGTTTCAGCGGGATCCTGCTTGAAGACTATTCCGATCAGCTCGACTCACAGGGCCAAGACTACTTAAAGAGAATTAACAGCTCCTGTGAAAATATGAAACTGCTGATTGACGACCTGCTCAAGCTCTCCCGCATCTCCAGCGGACAGATCAGCTGCGAGCCGGTGGAACTGAGCGCATTGGTAAAGGTTTGCTTAAAAGAGCGGCAAGCTAGGAATCCACACCGGCAGGCAGAAACAGTAATTGCTCCCGACCTGGTTGTAGAAGGAGACACTTCCCTTTTGCGCATTGCTATAGACAACCTGTTGGGCAATGCCTGGAAGTTCACCGCCGGCGAGGAAAAAGCCCGCATAGAGTTCGGCAGTACGGTTTACGAAGGCAAAGAGATTTACTACATCAAAGACAACGGCGTCGGCTTCGACATGAAATATGTCGGTAAACTATTTGCCCCATTCCAGCGCCTGCATGACACTAAAACATACTCTGGTACCGGGGTAGGTTTAAGCATCGTTTTGCGCATCATTAATCGCCATGGCGGGGAAATCTGGGCCGAAGGGGAAGAGGGCAAGGGAGCCTGCTTCTACTTTACCCTGCCTTAAAAATATGTCAGGCCATACTTATTTAACCGGTGTGGCCGAACTGAAGCGTTGCGGCGGGAGCCAATTTGATCCGCAGCTGGTGGAAGTTTTTAAGGCTGTGATGTCAGCTGAATCATAGCGTAATTGTTTAATGATCCTTGTATTTTTCTATGTACTTATACAACGCTGGTTTGCTGTCCCCGATAAACCTCGCATGATCAGCAGCCGTAATGTCCCCTTGTTTCCACATGGGGTAATACTTCTTACAGCTGGGCGGTATCTGCCGCGGCGGCCGGTCTACCGGACCGGATTGAAAATTTATTGCCATGATTAAAGGACAATAATTATCTCCTTGTAAATTCACTTTACATCTCTTCTCAAAATAATTTAAATCTCAATATAATAAGGCTCTTCTCACTTGATTTGGTCTTTGGTACTTGATATTGCTTATCAGTGACAGTCTGTCTATTCATGAAAAATATTTGAAATAGCAAAAAATTCGCTTATCAATAAGGAATATGTTAAGATAAATAAGAAACAAGTAATCTAATATTTTAGTCTTTAGCAATTTAAAAGGAGGATTTATTATGAATGCTTTTAACTTTTTACTTGATTGGTTCACTACTCAATTTCCCAGCATTATTACTGCAATCTTAATCCTGGTTGTTGGTTGGATAGTGGCCCTGATTTTTGCTTCTGTCGTCCGAGGAGCTTTTAAGCGGACCGGAATCAGCGAAAAAATTGCCCGCTTTATAAAAGGTGAAGATGATGCCACCGGCGCGGAGGTTATAAAATGGGTCGGCAGGATAGTATTTTACCTGGTCATGTTTTTTGTGCTTGTAGCCTTTTTTCAGCACATAGGCTTAACCTTTATTGCCGAGCCATTGAACGCCTTCTTGATGAGTATTTTTGCCAATGCACCTCTTATCTTCGGCGCTGCTGCTATTTTGCTCGTGGCCTGGCTTCTTGCCACTGTGCTGCGGATTATAGTAGTACGTGTTTTAGATGCGGCGAAAATCGATGAGCGTTTCAGTGAACAGGTTGAAGACGACGTGGGAGCTGAAAAAATCTCATTGCCTCAGCAAATTGGTAACATCGTTTTCTGGATTACCTTTCTGCTCTTTATTCCCGCTGTTTTGAGTACACTCAGGCTGGAAGGTCTTCTTGTTCCTGTTCAGAGCATGTTTGAAGCCATTCTTACATATGTTCCTAATCTGCTCGGAGCTGCACTTGTCCTTATACTGGGCTGGTTTGGAGCAAAGATTCTTAAGCGTTTTCTGGTCAGCCTGCTCTCTTCACTGGGAATTGACCGGATTACCGAAAGAGAGGATCTTGCATCATATTTTGGCAAGAACAAGCCCTCTGAAATTGTCGGCCTTTTTGCCTATGTCCTGGTAATGCTTTTTGTTATTATCGGTGCTCTTAATGCGCTTTCCGTAGAAGCTATCACAGCACCGGCCAGCGCCATGCTGGCTATGATCCTTGCTGCCCTGCCGGCAATATTTGCGGCGCTGCTTATTATTACCATCGCCTTCTTGGTCGGAAGGGTCCTCGTGGGACTTATCTCCGGCTTACTTTCAGCAGTAGGCTTTGATCAGCTGCTTGTTCGTTTAGGTATAACCCGAGAAGTTGCTGAAGGTAAACGCACTCCCTCAGAGATTGTCGGCTATCTTGTCCTGGTGGCAATCATGCTTTTCGCCGCAATAGAAGCGGCCGGGGTGCTCGGCTTTGTTGTTCTCTCTAACCTTATTGCTGAACTGACAGTTCTGCTCGGAAGAGTAGTTGTTTCCGTGATTATCTTTGGCATCGGTCTTTATCTGGCCGGTTTGGCTAAAGAAGTGGTCCTGTCCAGCGGCAGCCCCCATGCTGAAATGCTTTCCAAGCTGGCCCGGGTTGCCGTGCTTGTTCTCGCAGGTGCTATCGCACTGCAGCAGCTGGGAGTAGCCGATGAAATTATTGTCACTGCCTTTGGTGTTTTAATTGGTGCTATTGCTTTGACCGGAGTAATCGCTTTTGGTCTTGGCGGACGGGATGTCGCGGCCCGGGAACTTTCCAGCTGGGTTGATGATCTGAAGAAGAAAGAGTAGCATCTTTTTAAGAAGTTGTTTTTTAATTAACCTGATCATGCTAAAGCCTCGCTTTAAAATGCGAGGCTTTAGTTTTCTATAGTGCTTAATGCTAGTAACCAGATTTGCTGAGTAGGCCTTAAGCCACGGGGGACGGTTCCACCGTCTCCCCTGCGAATGTTTCAAATGGCAAATATTATTCTATTTACTTGATCAGGGCAAATTTTGATGATTACACGCCGTTAAGCCCCTTTGAAAAAGACAAAGGCACACCAGCGCTACACTTGAATTACACCCTGTCAAATTAAAACACACCAAATGGAACCCGGAAATGAATGCACCAGTTTTTGATCAAAAACCTGCCCGATGCCTTTACCTACTACCGGATCGTTACAGATGGCGATGGCAACCCGGCAGACTATGTCTTCCTCGAGGTAAACGCCGCCTTTGAAGAGATGACCGGGCTGTATCACCACAGTTTTTACCGAAAGCACCGCCAGGAAAAGGGAAGTGGCTTCAATGAAAGATCTGCTCAAGCTAACTGAACACTTTTTTGGTACTGGTACAACGGATTTGAACTACCGGGGAATAACTGAAACCCTGCAGCAGCTTTCAGGGGCAAGGTATACAGCAATCAACACCTGCGAAAAAGACCGCACTAGAAGGCTAAGGACAAGGAGGCGTTTCTTCTGTCCTTTAAATGCCGAATGCCGGGGATATATCCCCCTGTATTTTTCAATCAGATCAATTTCTTTTTGCCTTTCTCCCCTGTTTACCCTTGTTTTGGCCATTGCTACCAGCAGATTCGCAGCTTTGTAATAACTTTTATGGTCCAAGACTTTCAAACGTTTAAATGCATCCGGCCACATAAACCACCAAGATCAAAGTAGAAACAGGCTTCCTTTCCGGGAGGTGAAGTAATTAAACAAGAAGGGTTGTAAACTTTTATGCAGAATTCTTTCATAGGCCGGGATTGGGCCCGGTCCACTTAATAAACCTGGAAACAAAATATTGATCAATAATGCCTGAACAAGGAGGAAAGATTAATGGCCTGCTATAAAGATCTGCAGGGCAAAAGAGTGCTTGTGACTGGGGCTGCTCAGGGGATAGGCCTTGCCACGGCTAAACGATTTGCCGATGAGGGAGCCGGGGTGATAATCCTTGACATTGACAGGCCTGGCCTTGATAAAGCTCTGGAGAACAACCGTATCTTCAAGGGAAGTATTTGTGCAGATGTAAGTGATCCCGGGGCTGTAAAAAAAGCTTTTCAGGAAATGGACAGTTTGCTGGGCGGGATTGATGTCTTAATCGCCAATGCCGGGATCAGTATTCGAAAACCTTTTTTGGAGATCACCTTTGAACAGTGGAAAAAGGTGATCGATGTTAATCTCCACGGTATTTTCCTGTGCGCCTCTAAAGCCGCCCGCCGGATGAAGGCTCAAGGATCGGGGGTTATACTGATGACCGCTTCGACAAACGGGACTGAAGGGCACCCATATTACGCCGATTATAACGCTTCCAAGGCAGGCGTTATTCTCCTGGCAAAGACCATGGCCTTAGAACTGGCCCCCGCGATCAGGGTTAATGCCGTTTGCCCCGGCTACGTCTTGACAGATATGCAAAGGGCTGAATACAGCAGTGAAGCCCTCGAGGAAGTAAACGGAAAATTACCCATGAAACGACATGCTTCTCCCGAAGAGGTGGGTGCCCTGTTTGCCTTCCTCGCTTCTTCCGAAGCGGCATACCTTACCGGGGGCGACGTTCGTATCGACGGCGGTGAAACCGCGGGGCTGATCTGATTGGATCTGGAAACGGGGTGAACAGATATGGAAAATACATCCGGGCTCTATCGCCTCGAAGGGCGGGTGGCAGCTATTACAGGAGGTGTTTCGGGGATCGTCCTAACAGTTTCTATAAAGAGGAGGATTGAATATGGCGAAAAAATTTATCCATCCCTATATTCCCAATTCAGTTCCTGAAGTGCAGCAGGAAATGCTGCAAGAAATTGGCGTAGAAAACATTGATGAGTTTTTTAAATGTATTCCTGATGAGCAGAAAGTTCAAGGTAAACTGGATCTCCCGGATCCGCTGCTCTCAGAAGCGGCTTTAAAAAGGCACGTGGAAGGCATCCTGGCCAGGAATCAACCGGCGGGAAATATGATCAACTTTTTAGGCGGAGGGTGCTGGGATCACCATGTTCCTGCTGTTTGTGACGAGATAGCCGCCCGCAGTGAATTTCTTACCGCCTATGCGGGCGAGCCCTATGAAGATCACGGCCGCTTCCAGGCCTTGTTCGAGTACGCGAGTATGATGGCCGAACTGCTGGATGTGGAAGTTGTGAATATCCCTACTTATGACGGTTCCCAGGCCGCAGCCCCCGCTTTGAGCATGGCCTGCCGTATTACCGGCCGCACGGAAGTGCTGGTAGCCGTTTCTACGGCGCCGGATCGCCTTTCAGTGATCAAAAGCTACCTCTACCCCGATATAAAAGTGAACCTCTTTGATTACGATTCCGATACGGGCTTGGCCGACTTAGATGATCTGTCTGCCAGGTTATCTGATCAAACAGCAGCCGTTTATTTTGAAAATCCCGCTTACCTGGGATATTTTGAAACCCGGGGCCGGAAAATCTCTGCCCTGGCCCACGAGCAGGGCGCTCTTTCTGTGGTCTGGACCGATCCTGCCTCACTGGGCGTCTTAAACCCGCCCAGGGCTTACGGCGCCGATTTAACCTGCGGTGAGATCCAGCCGCTGGGGATCCACATGTTCATGGGCGGTGGCAGGGCTGGTTTTATCGGGGCGCCCGACGATGAACGCTATATCAAGGAATACCCGTCGAGGCTTTTTGGGATTGCCCCCACCACCCACCGGGAGTGGGGCTTTGGCGATGCGGCCTGGGAACGGACCTCGTTTGCAAGCAGGGAGACTTCCAAAGAATTTGTGGGAACTGCTTCGGCGCTGTGGGGCATTACCGCCGGAGTTTACCTGGCTTTAATGGGCCCTGAAGGGATGCGCGAACTGGGCGAGAACTGCATCAAGCGGACCCGTTATGCCCTTAATAAAATGGCCGGCCTGCCGGGAGTCAAAGCTCCCGCCATCGGCACCCATTTTTTCAAGGAATTTGTCGTCAATTTTGACGGGTGCGGTAAAACGGTTGCCCATATTAACGCCGAACTATTGAGCAGGGGGATTATGGGGGGACAGGATTTATCGCAAGTTTACCCCGACATGGGTCAAAGCGCTTTGTACAGCCTGACCGAAAAGCGCAGCCGTGAAGATATAGACTGTCTTGTAAATGAACTGGAGAAAATATTATCAGCTTAACAGCCCGTTTAAAAAGGAGGCAAGCTTGTAACCATGAGAGCCAAGACCAAAATTCGTGATTTTCATCAGGCTCGTTGGAATGAGCCGATCATATTTGATCTGAGCACCCCCGGCGAAAGGGGTATTCTGCTTCCTGAAATTGAACCGGAAGTTGAAGCTTCGGCCGGGGGCGCTTTGGATGAGCTACCCGGCGATCTAAAAAGATCAAACCCGCCGGGGTTGCCGGAAATGGCCCAGATGCGGGTCCTTAAGCACTATTTGCGCCTTTCCCAGGAGAATTTAGGGGCCGATTTGAATGTTGATATCGGCCAGGGCACATGTACCATGAAATACAGCCCCAAGATCAACGAACAGTTTGCCGCTTCCCCGCAATTAAGCGGGCTGCATCCGGCCCAAAATGAAGATACTGTTCAGGGAACCCTGGAGATTATGTACCAGTTGGAGCAGTTTTTAAAGGCTATTTCCGGGATGGACCGGTTCAGCCTTCAACCGGGCGGGGGATCGCATGCCATTTTGGCCATAGTATCGATGATCAGGGCCTGGGTTGATGACCGGGGCTTATCTGACACCAAGGATGAAATAATCACCACCATTTTTTCCCACCCCTCCAATTGTGCCGTGGCCAGGACCAAAGGGTTCAAAGTAATCAATATTTATCCCGATCCCAAAACCGGCCGTCCCGATTTAGAGGCTTTTAAAGAAGCTGTTTCGGAAAGAACTGCCGCTCTGTTAATCACCAACCCGGAGGATACAGGGATTTATAATGAAAATATAAAAGAGTTTACCGACCTGGTGCATGCTCACGGGGGGCTTTGCAGTTATGATCAGGCCAATGCCAACGGAATTATGGGCATAACCCGGGCGGCAAATGCCAAATTTGACTTCTGCTTTTTCAACATCCACAAAACCTTTTCTTCCCCGCATGGCTGCGGCGGCCCGGGATGCGGGGGGGTAGGGGTGAAGGAACACCTGATACCTTATCTTCCCGTCCCGCTCACTTCCTTCGATGAAGCAAATAACAGGTATTACCTGGACTACGATGTGCCGAAGACCATCGGGAAAATAAAAGATTACTACGGGGTGATCCCGGCCATAATCCGGGCCTATGCCTGGATCAGGAGTCTTGGCGCTGAAGGGTTGCTGGAAGCTGCCCGGGTAGCGGTCCTGAACAATAATTATATCTTGAACAGGATTCGGGCCATGAAGGGGGCAGAAGCTCCCTATGCAGAAGGGGAGCACCGCATCGAACAGGTTCGTTACAGCTTTCAGCCTTTGAAAGAGGAAACCGGTTGCGGTTTTGACGAGGTCCAAAGAAGGATTTGCGATTTCATGTGTCACCTTTGGAGCAGCCATGAACCCTTTGTCGTTCCGGAGCCCTTCACCATTGAACCGACGGAGTCGTACTCCAGGGAAGAAATAGACGAATACCTGGCCGCTTTGGAAAAAATAATTGAAGAAGCTTATACAAACCCCGATGTTTTAAAAACCGCTCCTCACAACAGCTCTATTCACCACATTGCCGAACACGAGTATCTGGACGATCCAAAATTATGGGCTGTTACCTGGCGGATGTACAATAATCGTTTTGAAGGATATTTTGAACCGAAAAAGGAGCAGCAATAATCATTGTTTCGATTGGGATTGATCATAAACCCGGTAGCCGGCATGGGCGGCCCCCTGGGGCTGAAAGGGACTGATGGTGAAGAAATACTGGAACTTGTCCTCAAAAAAGGAGCTCTTCCCCAGGCGCCTTCAAGGGCCGCCCATGTGTTAAAGGCCCTGAGCCAAGAAAAGGATAAAATTTGCTTACTTACCTGCCCCGGGCCCATGGGCGCTGATACAGCGAGCCAGTGCAGCATGCCCTTTGAAACTATACCTTTGGAGATCAATCAAAAAACCTTGCCTGAAGATACCCGCCGCGCGGCCAAGATGCTCCAGGAAAGTTCCGTTGATTTATTGCTTTTTGTGGGCGGAGACGGGACCGCCCGGGATATTGGTGCGGCGGTGGGAGAAAGGCAGCTGTGTCTCGGAGTGCCGGCCGGAGTTAAAATGCATTCTTCGGTCTTTGCGCTTTCTCCCCATCATGCAGCAGAAATTGCACTGGGCTTGATCAAGGGAAGGCGGCCTCAACCCCGGTTGGCAGAGATTATGGATATCGATGAAGAAGCTTTTCGGGCCGACCAGTTAAGAGCCCGCCTTTTTGGGTATCTGCCGGTGCCTGGGTCTCAGAGGGGATTACAGGTCTTAAAAGCCGGGAGCTCCGCTTCGGAAAAAGCAAAACAACAGGCCATCGCGGCTTTTTTTGTGGAAGAAATGGACCCAAACAGGTTTTATTTGATCGGGCCTGGAACAACCACCAGGGCAATCCTGCAGGCCCTGGGGCAGATAGGGACCTTGCTGGGGGTGGATGCCCTGCAAGATGGGAAAATCATGGGCAAAGATATCAATGAAAATGATTGCCTGGCCTTTCTTGATCAGGCCGGTTTTGAGCAGGCGACAATAGTGGTTACCCCCATCGGCGGCCAGGGCTTCATACTGGGCCGGGGAAATCAACAACTAAGCGCTGAAGTGGTCCGGCGCGTATCTAAAAAGCAAATCCTGGTTGTAGCCACTCCAGATAAATTGCAATTATTGCGGGGGAGTCCTTTTCGCCTGGATACAGGCGATCCGGAACTGGATCGGCAGCTATGTGGTATTTACCGGGTGCTTACCGGGTACCGGGAAAGTGCCTATTACCGGGCCGAGTTATAGTATCGGGGCACTCGGGGGCACAGCTTTGGTAAGGCGGCGGGTAAGGTAGACATATTTGTGCAATATTTAAGATCGGCTTATTATGCCCCCACAGGTATCTTCAATTCTTCGGCACATTGGCAACCGGCTTTTTTTGATATAATAATACAACATAACCTACATTGTTTGATAAAATAATGAAATTCAATCTATACTTGTAACAGATAAAAAAGCAGAATGAAAAGCAAAAATTTAAAAAGCACCTGCTGAAAGCTTTAAAAGCATTTATAAAACAGCAACAATTTCTGCAATATCAAGAGTCAATTACTTCGAATGCTTCAACCTGCATTAATTAACTTCAGGATTGGATTGTACACTGGAAAAAGATATAGAAAGGACGCATCGCGTGAAATACTGCATAATAAAAACGTTTAACTGCACCGTCAAGCATGCCCGCGTTTAAAAGAAGCAAGCCTTCCTGGTAGGTGTTCACTGCTTTTTCTATTCTCCATTTTATCAGTTCATTGTTCATATGCTAATACCGTCTTGTTCGGTAGCTTTATAGAAATAAGTATGCTTTAAGTAATCAGTGTCAAAGAAGATTTTTGAATAGATTATGGGGCTGATAACAACATCATGTTTTAAGTTCATTTCAACAGCAACGTCATAAATCAAATCCTTGATATCAAATGTTACTTCTGACACAATAACTAGCAAGTCCAGATCTGAATAAGGGGTGCTGTAACCAGTAGCTTTAGAACCAAATAGTTTTATTTCTATTAAAGATTTATCCAGCTTATTTGTTAAAATTGACTTAAATTCAGTGACAGCAGTATGTTCTTTTTCTATCAATACATTTTATAGGTGTTTCACGTTATATAATCACCCTGCTTGCTTAAATTAATGACAATATCATTTTATCATATATCTGCAAAAGGCTGGCAAATAATATCTAATCAACGAGCTTAAAGACCACTGAATACCCTTCCTAATGATAATGCCAGATATCTTTCCGTCAGGGGCAGTATATCGAAGGAGCCACTGAAAAAGAAGTGGATCAGAAAGCACAGGAATTATTCCTTGCCGCTTTTGAAGAGACCGATGATATTACCCATGAAGAAAAGGCTGAGTTACACCTGGTAGAAGGGGAATGGAAATAAAACAAACATGGCTGATGCAAGTTTTTCTAATGTTATAATGAATTGTATTGAAAATTATTTCTACCTGTATAAAAGGTACTGGTGATGGTTGAATGAGTAATTTGCGATCTAAAGTTAAAAGAATACGCGAGCGTAACTGTCTTCTGCTGGAACAAGAGCAACAAAGAATAGTAAATGAACGGATTAGTTTTGGTGCGAAAAAGGAGGTTTGAAAATATGGATACCATGGAAACGATCATGACCCGGCGCAGTATTCGTAAGTTTAAAGATACCCCTTTGTCAGAAGAAAAGATCTGGAAATACCTCGAGGCGGCCAATATGGCCCCTACCGCCTCTAACAGGCAGCCGTGGAACTTTATTGTTATTCAGCGGGAAAAACTTGAAAATCTTCAAGAGCTGTTGGAAGCCTCTTTTAAGGAGCGGTTGGAGGACATGGGAGAAGAGGATTATCAAAACTATAAAGAGCGCCTGGAGAAAATGCCTATTCCCGGCGAAGCGGATCAGATTAAAAATATGCAATCATTTTTTAGAACCCTTGGCAATGCACCGGTGGCTATTTTGGTTTATGTGGATGAGCCGGATAGTGAGCAGCGGGGGTTTCTGGATGTTCAGGATGCGGCAGCTGCTATAGAAAACCTGATCCTTGCTGCCTGGGCAGACGGGGTGGGCTCTTGTTGGATGTGCGGGCCGCTCGTTAAAAAAGGTGATGCTTTGAAAAAAATCTTCAACATTACTGATAAACGGCTTATTGCCTTAATCCCACTGGGTTATCCTGAAACATTTCCCGTTAAAACACCGCCTAAAGATGATGTTAAAGATAAAACCAGGGGGTTACCTTAGTTTGATGGAAAGATTAAAGCAGTCCAGGGGAGAAACCATTTTTGGAGCGGTTGCCAGAAAGAAATAGCTTAAAATAGTGGTCGCTTTTTTGCCGGGGTGCAATAAATCGGGTTGGAAGAAAGTGGTGAATTCACTGAAAATCATTGTAGATGCTGATGCCTGCCCCAAGGCGGTGCTGCAAATCTGCCTGGAGTTGGGTGAAAAGTATAATGTTCCGGTGTGGACGGTAGCCAGCTTTAATCACAATATAGAATCGAATCATCATGTTGTTGTCGGTAATGATTCGCAGGAAGCGGACCTTAAGGTGATGAACCTTGCTGAAAAAGGAGATATTGCGGTTACCCAGGATTGGGGTCTGGCAGCGATGCTTATTGGCAAAGAGGTCAGGTGTATAAGCCCGGCCGGAAAAAAATACCAACCGGAAAATATGAACTTTTTACTGGAAGAGCGGGCCTTAAAAGCTAAATACCGCCGCTGCGGTGGCAGGACCAGGGGACCCAAAAAACGTAGCGCGGAAGATGATCGTCGCTTTTTGAACGGACTGGAAAAAATGATCAACGACCCTGATTAAGATACCGGTATTTAAAGCTTATTATGCCAATGTAAGATATTCCTGGCAAGTCAAAAGGAGCAGATCGATGAACTGGAAAGGGACATGGAAAGGATGGATCACAAACTCTATTCTCCGGCGGCGAGAAAAGAGATAATGGATAAATGCTTCCGGGCAAGTCGCAGGCGGTAAGATGAGCTTCTTAGTATTTATTTGGTAGCAGGTAACCCGTTCCCTGGCTACCTTGCAAATGTAAGTTTTTCAGCTTTATTGCCGGTTACACAGACATAACCGGTGCTTTTATTGTATCTATTGATTGTTTAATGATATTGTATATGATACAATATTAACAATCATAATACCGGGGTTGTTTAAAATGGCCAGAAAAACAAAAAACTATACTTTTTCACTTCCACCTGAGCTTATGGAGAGGTTAAAAAAACATGCTCAAAAAGGCTATGTTTCTTCAGTTAATTCTGCTGTAAAAGAAGCAATTGAATCTTATGTAGTACAGATTGATAAAAAATACCTTTACAGGCAGATGAAAGAAGCAGCTGATAATCCTGATTTTGTTTATGATTTGGAAACAGCCATGGCAGACTTTTCTTATGTCGATTATGAAACTACCCGGGAGAAAAAGAATAAATGAGTTACCAGTGGAATATATTTTGGGCGGACCTAAACCCCACCAGGAAGTCAGAACAAGCCGGCAGAAGGCCGGTTTTAGTGATTTCAGAAGAAGCAGTGAACCAGGCTCTGCCCATTGTAACAGTTGCTTGTTTAACATCTTTGAAGCCTGAAAGAAAAGTATACCCCATAGAAACTCTCCTGGAGCCCAAAGATTCCGGACTTGAGGAACGCTCAATAGTGATGGCCCACCAGATCAGGGCTATAGCAAAAGATCGCCTGGCAGAAAAGTGCGGCTCTATTGGAAAGGAAGAAATCCGGGAGCGAGTCAAAAATATTGTCAGGCTCTACCTGGATCTCAATTAAAGACATAGGGTAGCAATTATTTAAATTCTCACGGCAGGCCTGCGCCAAGGCCCCGCGAAAGACGTGGAGGAAGTGGCCTCCGGGGAACCGCTACCGGTCAGAAAAGAAACCATTCACTCCCGGGAGTTATTCTGCTCGGACTAAACAGGCAGTGCAGGCTAGCGTTAACTCAAGTGTAAGATCGCGGTCTTACAGCCGCGGCAGCGAATAGGCAGCCAGCCCGTCAGGTGTTGCCAGCAAAGCTCCGTTACCTACCAGGGAGGGCAGATAGCGGTCCGGTTTCCTGTGTTCAACCTAGTTCTCTGGCTCAGAAAATGTAAAAACTATGGCTGATAAGAGCATATTATGCAATCGGCACGCGGCTAAAACCGCACCACAAAACGCCTCTTACATAATGGCGCACCCGTGTCTTTTTGCACCGCACCCCATCCCTAAAAGCAAAACAGCAGTTGTGCCGCCAGGCAACCTGTCCGTACAACTGCGAAGATTTAATAGAACAATTACTCTTTCAGGTCTTCCATCATTTGTTTATATTCCTCACGGTCAATTTCACCTTTGGCGTACCGCTCCTTAACTTTTTCTACTGCACTCCCTTGTTCCGAATGAATGTCTGAAGAACGGCCCTGACTTTGTTTTGTGCTATTCACAATTAATACAATGACGACTGCAACCACTGCAATAATAATAAGCCAGATGAAAATCATAAAGATCCATCCTCCTCCAAATCCCCAGTCCCACATATGCATATTATTGTCTCCTTTCTTTTAATAATTTTTATCAGCTTATTTCATTATACTGTCAATGTTAACCAGGTTAAAAGTAATATTATACTCCGAAATTGTTTAACAAATATCCCAAGCCTGGATTGCCTTTTAACTCTGGTTATTCTTTTACCAACGGGCCAACCAATTCCTCATCATCATGATTTCTTGACGCTGGGCGTTCCTGATATTTCGGGCCAGGGCATCAACTTCTTCATGCTCTGCCAATCCCCGGGAGAGAAGCTGCTGAGACATCATAACTGCTTCCATATGATGGAATATCATGTCTTCAAGGAAAATCCGGTCCAGTTCTTCTCCTTCCAGGTTTTCAAGATTCCGCATCATTGGCTGGTAATCAATGTCATGTTCTTTTTCAGGGTACCAGGCTTCAAGCCAGGAGATCATCATCTCTATTTCTTCACTTTGGGTTCTAATAATCTCATCAGCGAAATTTTCCATTTCTTCACGTTCAGTATTTTCCTTCAGGATACCTGCGGTGTAAACTGCTTCCTCGTGATGGGGGATCATGTGAACTAAAAAATCATATTCGCTATTAATGGTAACATCCATATGGCCCATCATCCCGGGGCCCATCCTACCCCCCCTGTTATCCTGGAAGCGCTGCTGATCGGGGGGGCAAAAGGGGCAAAACACCCCGCCTCCTGCCCAGGATATCGCAACTGTCATATAGGTAGCCAGACCCAGAAGGACAGCCAGTGCCACAATAATGAACGCAAGCGTGGTTTTCTTCATACCACATACCTCCCCTAAAGCCAGGGTTTTAATTGCTGTTTATACTCCGATGGTATCACCCTGGGGCTGGTTGTCAACACCCTCCGGTTTAAGCCATTTGCGTTGTCGGCAAAAATAATCATATAAAAGCAAGCTCTCCATTTAAAAACGGTGTTACCATAAAACCTTCTACTACTGTCACTTGGGCGGGGAAGAGGCAAAAAGGTGCGTCTGTCTCTTTCAATAGACACCGGATGCTTCCCTTAACCGGACAGTTCTTTTCACCTTCTCCTGATGTGCAGGTTTGGTAGGCGTTTTCAAAGATCGCTAATGGCTCTTTTGATCCCCAAAAGTTGAGCATAGCGAGTATATTATAAATGGTCGATTCTAAAAATGACCAATAATGCCGGAAAATCCAAAAGGGGGTCAATTTGAAGGTGCCCAGGAAAGTGGAGGTCTTCAAAGCCGTCCGGCAGGCGGTAAGATAAGTATCTGAGTATTTACTTTGCATTATGAACCTCATGCCCTGCAATTGATTAATCCTCTTCAATCGATTAAAATTATGATCACCACATAATGGATCAGGGTATTATTCAGGGGAGAACATGCTAATTCAGCACAAAGTGAAACTTTGAAAGGGGTTTTTAGGGTTCCTGTTCGTGCTGGATTAGTTGTTGAATACATTGCAGGCAGACTATTATTTATTTGTTCTGCCCGTTATTATATCTTTCCGGCATACGATTTGATGTGAGAGGAGAGATTATTTTATGCTTTACCTGGAAGCGTAACATATTGAGAAATACTATGCCGAAAGGCTGATCATAGCATTCGACAATCTGAGAATATACCGGGGAGATAAAATCGGCCTGGTTGAATTTGACCTTAAGGGTAAACCCGGAAAGGATCTCATAATAAAAGATGACAGGAGGCGATACAATGAATTGGCTTGATGCACTTATCGCTGCCGGTTTATTTTTTTTCATTATTGCAGGCTTTCGACACGGGTTTCTGATCGGACTGGTTGAATTAGTAGGAATCATAATATCAGTGGGTATTCCCCTGTTTTTATACCTTCCGGTTAGCAGGATTCTGGAAGGTTGGGGCACATCTCAGGTATATTCTGGCGCCCTGGCTTTTGTGATCATATTCTTCATCGTATTATTCTTATTTTTTACCATCGCTAATAAGATATACCGGTTGATACCTAATCAGCTCCACGCTTTGCGGTTAAATCAGTTTTTTGGTTTACTGACCGGCCTGCTCAGAGGATTAGTTGCTATAACCATTCTTATTGCCCTTATTGTTTATCTTCCCCTACCGTTTATCACTGCTGATCACGTGGAGCAATCATATCTCGGATCGCCGCTTTTGGATACTGCTGTAACAGTGACTTCCCTGACTTCTCACATCTTCGGCGAAGCTTTTCAGCATGCAATAGGATTTTTAACCATCGAACCTGAGGTTGGTGAAACAATTGATCTCAGGTTCACAGTTGCTGATCCTGAGATTAAACAAGAGGCTGAAATGGAAATGCTTCGCCTTGTCAATGAGGAACGGGCCCTTGAGGGGCTCCCTGAACTTGTCATAGATGAAACCCTCCGTGATGTTGCCCGCCAGTATTCGGTTGATATGCTGCAAAGAGGGTACATGGGTCACATCGATCTTGAGGGCAATACACCTTTTGACCGAATGCGGGACGGTGGCATAAGATTCACCACTGCAGGAGAAAACCTCGCCCTTGCTCAGACTGTTTCTATAGCCCATAAGGGACTTATGGACAGCCCCGGTCACCGGGCGAATATACTAAATCCGCATTACAGTCGCGTAGGCATCGGGGCCGCTCAGGGCGGCAGGTATGGCACCATGTTCACACAGAAGTTTGCCGACTAATTTTTTCCTGATAAAGAGCATATGCTGCCAGGTTAGATGGTCATAAATTATACATTGCCTCGGCGTCATTAAATAAAAGCAAATTTATCTCGCGGGCAAAAATTAAAAATCCCAAGGCGCTGGCAGTGCTAAATACAAAAGCCAGTTTCAAAGATTTTTCCACCGAAATCAACGGATTGCTGCTGCTTTTACCGCTGTATAATCCAGCCACGACTGGCACCAGGCTGGCAGAAAGGCTAATCGCGAAAACTTCAGGTAAATTTGCTACTGTCCCGGCATAGGAGGTAAGGTAACCGTAAAGAGATCGGACCTGTGAAGATGTTATCCCTTCAATTAGTTCCAGCCTGCGGGTAACAAGGGCAACATCTATAATCCGCATCAAGGGCATCATTATACTGCCGAGGGTAATCGGCAGTGCAGATATTAGTAGTATCGCGTATATTTTTCTTAAACTTACCCAACGAGAGGGACTCAAGGCTCACATTGCTGTACTCCCTGTTAATAAAAATAAAGTAATAATATGCCATCATTAATAGGCCGCAAAAGGCTCCGATGGTTGTTCCCAGCATAATGCCGGCTAAAGTAATGGCCGGCAGGGCTTCGATCAGCATAAAGCCGAAAAATAAAGCAAAAATGACCTTAATAACCTGTTCTACAACCTGGAAAGAGGCGAATGGCAACATATTTTGCATCCCCTGGGAAAAACCCCGAAAGGCGGTGATCAGAAAAACAAAGAAAACAGCGGGGGAAAGTAATTCTATGGCCAAACCGATATCGGGAGTATTGGCTACTTGATTTGCGTAGTAATCACTTCCCAAATACAAAAGTACAGAAATAAATGCGCCGGTTCCTCCCAGTAAGATAAAAGCGCTTATAAAATAATCGTGTGCTTTTTTATTTCTGCCGGTACCCTTTTCCCGCGCTACTAACCTGGCTAAGGCTGTAGGAAAGCCGAAAATTGACAGTATCACAAGAAGCTGAAACAGGGGATATGCCATCTGGTACATACCCATAATTTCCGGCCCGAAAAACCTGT
The DNA here is from genome assembly GCA_003567725.1 of Syntrophomonadaceae bacterium. Lineage (GTDB taxonomy): Bacteria > Bacillota > Dethiobacteria > DTU022 > DTU022 > B1SED10-74M. The sequence goes on from PWYU01000116.1 coordinate 18,557, forward strand.
TTAAAGGAATTCTATAAGCAGCGCCTATTATTCTGCTGATCAGACCGAGGCTCAACCTGATGATCCGATTTGGAGTATTGCCGGCAAAGGGGAAAGTGACAGCGGCTAAAAGTAGAATGACTCATCATCAAGCGGTTGAATTGGGCGAAGCTCTCTTAAACAGCAAAGTTTTGACCATTGTTACAGTTAACGAAGATCTTAAGCGTAAAAGCTGGGAATTATTCAAGAACTATGAAGGTAAAGGTTAATCTTTTACTGATTGTACCAGTTTTATTATCATGAAAGTTCACAGCTTAAACCAGATCCTGGCTTTTGATCATCATTTTTCTCAAATGGGTTTTACTGTGAATAAAAGTATAGATACTTAATTCCACCACCCGCGATCACTCATTTTTTAGAGCAACACTGTGTATCAACTTGTGCCGCTTTGTTATGTCTATCACCGTGAAGCCGCATATTTCCACTCCAACGAAAAAGGCCTGAAGCTGGAAAGTATTCGAAAAAACAACCTGGTTTGCTTTCAGGTTGACCAGGTTTCAGGAGTAAGGGTTTTAAACTCTTCCCTGTGAATAGGGGATCATCTGCCGCACTGTAATCATATTTGGCAGGGCGGTCATAATAATTGCCGTCGACAAGATGACGGCAATTATTAATTTAGGCTTTTAAATATTAATGTAAACTTCTATTTGTATATAGAAACCAGCTGATCAGTTAACAGAACAAGAAAGCCAGGCTTATTAGTTTTTATCTGTTTGAGGAGCGGTTATGCCGATCTCTCCGGCAATTTTACCCATTTCTCCTTTTTTGGCCAATACAAAGCCGTATATGATTAAGGCAAAACATGGCACTAAGGCTAAGTTAGCCAAATACTCGTTGGGATGGAAAATAGCAATCATTGAAAAGGAAGTAAGCACCAGTTTAAGTGAAATTTCCTTTATCCAGGTAGGGCTGAATTTTCCTTGAATACTAAAGATAATCCCTATAGTACCGGTAAGAATTTGAATCGAAGGTACTATTTGCCCCACTCCTGCTTCAAGAACCAATCCGGGCCTGGTAAAAATCGCTCCCATTAAGATCATCAGGGGGATACAAACTTCCAGGGCTTTAAAAATTGTCCTGGTATAATTAGCGCCGGCAATCTTTGAAGTCACAGCGGCTGTAACCGAAGTAGGTGGCGACAGCTCACCGAATACGGCTACGAAGAAAGCGAAGAAGTGAATTACCCATAGCTCTATTCCTACCCGCATCATAGGCGGAGCAATAGCCAAAACTAAGACAATATAAGTAGGCGCAGGAGGCAGCCCCATCCCTATTAGATAGCCGAAGAAAAAGGCAACCACGATCATTGCTATGATGTGAAATGCCGCAGCATCCATCATCAAAAGACCTACCTTGGTAGGAATACCGGTAATTACGAAAGTTCCTGTTAAAATGCCTAGCAGGGAAAGCAGCAAAACCAGGTCCGACGCCATTTCTCCAAAAGTGTCTATTACTCTAAGCACCGGCTGGACAATTATTTTAAAATTATAAGACTTTTTTCGTAAACTGTTAAAAACATGAAACAAAAAAAGAAAAACCAGTATCCCCATAAAAACCCTGATAGCAGCCACAAGAGGGGCAATCCTTAAAACACCCATGAAGTAAACCAGGAAACCTACAACTGATAAATAGGCTAACAGGTTAATTTTGTCCATAAATACCGTTTCAGGCGGCTTCAAATCAGGCATTCTGGTTTTGTATTTAGAGGCTAATAGATAGACCGATACACTAACACCGGCAAAATAAATCAAGGCGGGAGCAAATCCTCTTGCTACCACCTCAAAATAACTGACGCCCATGAATTCAACCATCAAGAAAGCTGTAATGCCCATAATGGGCGGCATCATCTGACTGCCCAGAGAGGATGCGGTCTCAACAGCAGCTGCGCTTACTTTGGGGAAACCGGCCTGGATCATGGCCGGGATAGTAGCAGATCCAGTGGTTGCCGCATTCGCAGCTCCACTTCCGCTAACACTGCCCACCGCAAAAGAACCTATTACTGCTGCCTGAGGGAGGGCATGTGTAGATCGGGTCGCAAACCTGGAAGCCAATTTAAGAATTGATTCAATACAGCCAAATCCCATAAGAACGCTTAAAACCATGAAAAAAGATCCAATCAATGTCAGCCCGAGCTGAGGAAGCTGGGAAAAAACACCCGTGGCCATCTCAACTCCCATAGAAGTAAAAACCCTATACCAGCTTAAACCGGGGTGATGAAACATACCCGGGAAAATCCATCCGTAGACACTATAAAAAATTAGAAAAAGGTTTAAAGCAAAAATCGGAAAACTTCTCTTTCGGGCATATTCCATTACTAAAAATATCATAATACTGCCCATAACCACATCAGTTGTAGTCCAACTGCCAAGCCTGGCATACCGTATAGCGTCAAACTCCATCAGCATATATAAAGAAACTGAAATTGATAGAAGAACATATACCGTGGCAATAATATAATTCGCCACCAGACTTAAACTGGGATAAAGCTTGTTTTTTCTTAACAGGTCAAGCGTTACCACAGCATAAGCTATAGGAACCATAGTTACCGCCAAGAAGGTAGGTCCCCCGGTTCCGGTCAGGTAATATCTAAACAGATAAAGGAAGAAGAATCCAGAAAAAACAAAGTAGATGATATTTACCCATTTTGATACAATAGCATCAGTACTCACCTTTTTAGAGAAGTCGATTTCTTTTTTTCCTATTCTAATCACCTCCCTGTTTCAAAGGGGGCGAGGCGAACTCGCCCCCACAACTGAAACAATTGTTACTGCTTTTTAAATGAAAATTATTGGGCAATCCTATCATCCCAGGCATCATCCCAGGCTCCGTGTTCCTGCAAATACCTCGCTAAACCTGGATGTACTTTTACATCATCTGTAGCAGAAACGACCCCTCTGCGCTGCATTTCCACCATATCATCATGCAAAATAGCATACGAAGAATCGGTTGTCATCAATTCTTCAGAGAATTCTTCAATGATGGTTAACATTTCATAGACTTCTTCTTCCGACACGTCAAGCCCAAGGTGAAAACCGTAGATAAAAGGAACAAGCATAACAGTGTTAGTGTGAACATCCGTCTCAAAAACGTCAGAGCTAACTTCAACAACATCCATTCCGCCTTCAATGATTAAATCCACTTCTTCACTACTGGGGTTAAGAACGGCGATGTCTGTCGCTAATTCAATTTCAATAATCCAGGGAGCTACTGCAGATTCAGCAGCGGTGTATACAATAAATGCTTCGATATGGCCCGCTTCGAGAGCGCTGCTCACCATACCTAAATCCTGCTCTACATATTCATGATTAACTTCCAGTATCCCCATAGCCCGCTCCAGGTTCATTCTGACATCCCAGGCGGCAGGGCCAGTAAATACTGCTTCACCGGCCAGGTCTCTCCATTCTTGATATTGGTCGATGTTATCGGCATGAATGGCCAGTCCAACTTCCATCGGATAAGCCCAGAACGCTTGTATAGGTTCTCTGATGGCATCTTCCTGAAAACCTTCAAACCGATCTATATCTCTCGCGTATTCATAGAAAGCAATATCTGCCCCATAATAACCGTCCAGTTGTTCTTGAGCGAATTCTTTAACAGAAAAAACAGCGCCCGGTGTGGGAAGTACTGTAATGTGGAAGCCAGGCATTTCTCTGTTTAAAACTGTCATTAAAGAAACCAGCGCTTGATGGCCGGCAGATCCGACAGCGGAAGTCCCCCACCTGATTTCTTTCACTCCCGGCTCAACAACTTCTTCATCCGGATCTTCAGCATCAACTTCTTCTGCCGGTTCGCACCCGACAATTACAAACAGCATCATTACAAATAAAGTAAAAACCAGTAACTTTTTCATCAAAAGACCTCCTCCTAAAAGTTATTTCACTCTATTCTACCCCTATTAATCACACCAATACAATTTACATAAACGTATATTTTCTCAACAACCACCTCCAGCCAATTCGGTTTTCCTTACACGCTTACATATATTGCCAATATGAATTGCCAGGTTATTCTACAGATTTAATTAAAAATTAATGAAAATTTAAAGTGGAGTTGGAGTAGACAGCCTATTCCATTTAAATGACCTGGCTACGTTTGTGCTGTTGATATTGTTTTGTTAAACAGTTAATAAAAAAATGATAAAAGGTGTTTATTGCAAAATGGTCATCTGGAGGATTTATAGCTGCTTTATATTATTTTTTTGGATTATTTTGTTTTTACTTCGAGCTGCTTCTATAAATAGCTATCACTAACTGTGTGTTTTAGTATATAAAATAAATATTCCGATGTCAATCTTTTCGGAATAAAAGCCATTTGCGCTGTCAAACAATTAGTACTTTGTTTTCAAGCAGTCTTGACCAGGCTGCGCATTAAATCCGGCCTTTTTCTTTGACCCTGCCTACGGCCATGGCCAGCATAATACACAGGGCCAAAGTACAACGAAAGTGCATCTTCTTAAGGCCTCTGATGTAGTGCTGTTCAAAGCCAAATGAAACATCCAATCTACTGTTAACTCGTTCCGCTGCGAGTTAAGCAAGTCCAATATAACCCTAACCTGGATTAAAAATACCTGGGAGGTGGACCCTTAACCACCTTTCTGGCATCTTTCTTAAGTATAACAATCATGCCCCCGGCCATGATTAAACCACCGCCTAATATTGAGCCCCAGGTCAGGCCTTCATACAAAAACAGGGCCGCCATTAGCGTGGCCGCCAGTGGTTCGATATAGGTGAGGATGCCGGCATGCTGAGCTTTGACACTCTGTAGGCCCAGGTGGAAAAGAGTGGTTCCAAATGACTGCTGGAATAAACCAAGTACAAGCAAGATTAAAAAACCCTCCCAGCTGAACCGACCCGGGGAAATTATAACAAAAGGAAGCAGGACTAAAGCAATATATCCTGAGAGCATCACGTTGGAGGGTAGGCCCAGTATCTCCCGGGGTGCCCTTTTTAAAAACAAGGCCAAAAACCCGTAGGTCATTCCTCCCAGAAGGGCAATTATATCGCCCAGCAGGCTGCCCCCGCTGCTGAAAAGGCCGGTGTATCCCATGATTGCTCCGGTGCCGAGCAGGGAAACAAAAAGGGCCGCTATACTTTTTAACTCCAGTTTCTCTTTCAGCATTAAGGGAGCAAAAAGCACCGTAAAAACGGGAGCGGTATAGATCAAGAAAACGGCATTGGCAACGGTGGTAAAAGTGAGGGAATAAGTATAAGCCAGCCAGGAAAGGCCGGTTAATAAAGCGGGGATGAGCATCCATTTCCAGTGGGCCAGGGCCGGCCTCAGGGAAACAAGCCCGCCCCTGATCGAGATAAATACCAGCAGTCCGATAAACCCGAATAAAAAGCGGTGAAACAGGATATATTCCGGTGAATAATCAAGAGCCCGAACAAATAGCCCGTACGTGCCCCATATAATCGCTGCAGCAAGAATCTGCAAATAGCCCAGCTTTAATTTTCGTTCATCAATTACTTCAGTCATTACCGGTTCTCCTGCCTGGTCGGATAATTTGCTGGTCAATGTGCCGCTCTCGACTGCTCCACCCCATTCTATCTGCCCGGTAACCCATTAGCAAGGATCAATAAGAATATAGTCGATAGTTTTTCGATACAGTTAACACCGCAGACGCAGGATTCTAAATTTATCCTGTAAACTTTTGTTCAGCTTGAGGCAAGGCTTTTTGTTGTAAGTACCGCCTCCCCTCCTCCTGCAAAATATTTTTAAAACGAGCTGCATTCAGAACAGCTTACATTTGTAGGTGACCTGCAATATGCGGATATAGTAAATATTTACAGCAGAAAAGCAAATTCCTATCTTAATCTTAATTCACAGCAATTGTCTTCTCGGAAGGAGAAATGCCGGACGGGACTTATTCCTATACTGGCAGTAATGTCAAAGAGCGCCACATGCTTTTGATTAGCAGGCTCGGTCTTGATATAGGAAACTATCCTTGCATCTTAGAGGTGCAGCTGGAACGAGATGTCATATGTTTACAATTTAAATCAGGTAATACAATCTTCCCAATCTGCGAAATATGAGTTTGGCATTTAACTTAAAAATCTATGAAGGTATATCTTTTAAGATGACCACACAAGGGGTCATCTTTATTTTTGTCTTTCATGACCTAAAAGAATAAAAGCGCCTTTTTTAAAGTGGATCAGCCTTAAACCCGAGAGTTTGGGAGGAATAATTATTGCTGTTTTGACCCAGTCTGGTGGGGTTTTTGAGAATCTTTCCCTTGCTTTTTAGGTGATGCTGCTTGTGAAAGGAGAGGGGCATCGTATTGATGTAATACAGTTGTCAACACCTCACCCCTTTAAGCCCCTTTTACCCTCCTTTTACCCTCCTTTTTCCCTACTTAAGGGTGGTTAATAAACCAAAACGGATTGGTAAACTATTTTCAACTGGGGTGGGAAAAACCCAGTTCATAAGAATCAATAATTTAATATTGCAGGGAGGTTTTATTAATGTCAAAAAAAGGAGGTTTGGGAACTGCAAGGGCCCCGAATACGCTGGAGCAGGACGGTTCACATGATCACTGCATGCTTGACAATCATTCGCGGATGCAGCAGGTTATGTTTGAATGGCTCAGCACGGTGTTCTCATAAGTTGGGAGGAAAACCAGTGCAAAAAAGAGTATTTATAAAAATCAATGACTGGCTTGGGAAAGAGGGGATGAGCTGTTTTGAGGGTATAGCAAGCTATCATCTGGAAACAGGTGAAACCGTGCTTCAGGGCACTGTAGAAGACCTGGCTGTTTTTTACGGGCTGATGGAAAAAATTCGTAACCTGGGTGTTAAGTTAACATACCTGCATTATTATTAATTAAGTGAGTGGGAGGCATATGATGAAAGATTACCCGGTGGAAAAAGCATGGAGTTACTTAAAACAATTGTGTGTGGAAATTCCGGAAAGGCCCGTCGGCAGTGCAGGCAACAAAGCGGCGGTGGAGTTGTTTGAAAGCTGCCTGCGTTCCTTTGATTTTGAGACTGCGCTGCCCTCTTTTGAGTGCTTGGACTGGCGGGGTGACGGGGCATCACTTTGTGCAGGCGGAGAAGCTTTTCCAGTTCAAATCAGCCCCTACTCCCCGGAAGGAAAGGTGTGTGCTCCCCTTTGCACGGTATCCACAGTGGATGAACTAAAACAGGTTGACGGGGAAGGGAAAATAGTATTGGTGAAAGGGGAAATTGCCCGTGAGCAGCTGCTGCCCAAAAGTTTCCCCTTTCTCGACCTGCCGGAACACCGCGAGATCACTGAACTTCTGGAAAACGGGGGTTTTAAAGCGGTAATTGCTGCAACTTCTTATAATCCCGAGATGGCCGGAGGGGTGTACCCCTTTCCGCTGATTGAAGATGGAGATTTTCATCTCCCTTCCGTATACTTAACCGATCAGGAAGGAGAAAGGCTTGCCGGCAGTGAGGGTAAAGTGGTCTCACTGGAGGTTAAGGCCACACGTAAACCGTCTCAAGGATGTAACGTTGTTGCCCGTAAAGGAAAGTTTGA
>PWYU01000085.1 GCA_003567725.1 Syntrophomonadaceae bacterium
TGGTGACCCCTAGGGGATTCGAACCCCTGTTGCCAGCTTGAAAGGCTGGTGTCCTAACCGATTAGACGAAGGGGCCAAGATTTTTGGTGGGCCCACCAGGACTCGAACCTGGGACCAACCGGTTATGAGCCGGTAGCTCTTCCAGCTGAGCTATGGGCCCACATCGTCTTCAATTTATCCCAACCTCTAACAGCTATATGAGTTTAACACACCACTTCAAATGTTGTCAAGAACTTATAAGCAAGTTAAAATGATAAAAGATCGTTTTATAAATAGGAGGTTGGTCCATGTACGAATTAGTCACCACATTTGATTTTAAGCTTACAGCAGAAGAGGTTTTAAAAGGCCAGGGAATAAATCCGGAAAAGGCTTCTCCCAAACTTTATGAAAATGCCAGGAACATAATAGAGGAAGCCCATTCACTGATTAATCCAGCTGCCATATACTCTATCATTGAAGTTACAGGATTTGAGCAGCAAACCATCTCTTTTAAGGGCGGCAGCTTTGAGGGGCCCCTGGTAAACAAAGCCATGGCCGGAGCGGAGCAATTGAACATTGCTCTATGTACAATAGGGGCAGACCTGGAACAAAGGGTCCAGGAGTTGATGAATGAAGATCCGATCACAGCAGTAGCTTTAGACGGCGCCGGCATAGCAGCTGTAACCAGGGTGTCAAAAACTGTTGAAGATCTTATCAGTAAGAAAGCTTGTGAGCTTGATCTGGCCCTTGGCATGCGTGCCCAGCCAGGGCAGGAAGGCTGGCCAATAGAACAACAACGATTGGTCTTTTCAGTATTGCCGGGAGATAAGATAGGGATCCGCCTTACAGAGAGCTGCCTGATGATCCCCAGAAAATCAGTTTCATTTGTTATCCCCAGAGGTAAAGATCTAGACAGCAGCGTTCTCCCCTGCGATTTTTGTTCCAAAAGAAATCGCTGTGATTGGAAAAAACAAAAACAAAGCAGTTAAACATCAAAGATTAGTGACTGTCCCCGTGGCTTAGCGGGCTATGCTTTAGTAGTTACATAACAACTAAGATTGTTAAAATTGTACATAAAATTGGCTCCCCAGGCAGGATTCGAACCTGCAACCTACCGGTTAACAGCCGGTCGCTCTGCCGTTGAGCTACTGAGGAACCTTATCAACATCAGTATTATACTGAAAAGAAACAAACCCGTCAAGGGTTTGTCCGAAATAAAAATTTATCTGTTTATTACTATTCCAGATAGTCGCGCAAACGCTTGCTGCGCATAGGATGGCGCAGCTTACGAAGGGCCTTCGCTTCTATTTGGCGGATTCTCTCCCTGGTTACACCAAAATACTGTCCAACCTCTTCGAGGGTCCTTGAACGGCCATCATCCAGTCCAAAACGTAATCGCAATACTTTTTCTTCTCGGGCAGAAAGAGTATCCAGGACGTCTTCAAGCTGCTCCTTTAGCAGTTCAAATGCAGCAGCATCAGCAGGAGCCTGTGCGTCATGATCTTCTATGAAGTCACCAAGATGACTGTCATCTTCTTCACCAATAGGTGTTTCCAGCGAAACCGGTTCCTGGGCAATCTTTAATATTTCCCTCACTCTTTCTTCACTGATATTCATCTCTTCAGCAATTTCTTCAGGTAACGGCTCCCGGCCAAGATCCTGAACAAGCTGCCTGGAAATACGGATTAACTTATTGATAGTTTCAACCATATGGACCGGTATGCGGATAGTTCGCGCTTGATCGGCAATCGCCCTGGTTATAGCCTGCCTGATCCACCAGGTAGCATAAGTGCTGAATTTATAGCCCTTGCGGTAATCAAATTTTTCAACCGCTTTGATTAATCCCAGGTTCCCTTCTTGAATCAAGTCCAGAAATAGCATCCCCCGGCCTACATATTTTTTTGCTATGCTGACAACGAGTCGAAGGTTAGCTTCTGCAAGACGGCGCTTAGCATCGTCACTGTTTTGCTCAATAGCCTGAGCCAATTCAACTTCCTCCGCTGAAGTGAGCAAAGGGATCTTTCCAATTTCTTTTAAATACATCCGGACCGGATCGTTCACGGTCACACCTTCAGGAACTGCAAGGATATCACTTGCTCCTACTTTTGCTACTTTTTCTGTCTCGCTCTGTTTTCCAGGCGATTGGACATCAGCGGTTGTATCATCAGTTATTTCTATCCCCTGCTGTGCTAACTTATCATAAAAATTATCAAGAGCTTCTACAGAAAGGTCATAAGGCTGCAGGGTCTCAATGATTTCTTTATAGTTTATGGAGCCCTTGTTTTTCCCCCGCTCGATCAATTCCTGTTGGGCATCTTCCAGGGAAAGTGTTTTCTCAATATCTTTAGCCATTGAAATCCCCTCCTTTTTCCAGCTGGTAAGGGTTGCTTTCTTTTTTCTTTAATAGATGCTGATGCTCTCTCAGCAATGCTTCTATTTCTTCCTCAGAACCTTGTTGCTCTAATTCTTGTAAACGTTTTTGCAATTCCTTCTGTTTTCTTTGAGCCCAAACTGCATAAAGCTGGTTTATACAATCTTCTGTCATACGCTTCGCTGTTTGGGGTGGCAAATCCTGCAAAGATGGATCAGTAACTGCTTCAGTAATAATATTTATTATTTTGGGATCTTCAAAACTATCCAAGATTTTATCTGCAGTAACAGCCTTTTCTATTTTGGCTTGTTCCAGGATAGTGTTTATGATTTGCCTAACCAGCTCATCGTCAATATAATCTAGTTGTAATTGATTTCGACTTAGCTTTGCTAATTCCTTGCTCTGAAGCATTAAAGATATCAATATTTTCTCTGCAGGCTTAATATTAATTCTATGTTGGTTCTCCGCAACTTCTTTTTTTCCTGCCTGCTGATAGCGGTTTCCTTTAGATCGGCGTTTTTTTAATTCACTTCGCAAAGTATCTTCATCTACCCCAAGTTCTTCAGCCGCTTTTTTTAAATAATAGTTTTGTTCAATGGGATTAACAGCAGCCATTAAAATATCCATTAACTCTTCTAAATACTCGCGGCGCCTTCCGGGTTCAGATAAATCGTATCTTCTTTTTAATTGCGCCAGGCGGTATTCCATTAATGGTGTAGCCTGGCGTAAAATTTTCAAAAATGCTTCCGACCCTTTTTCACGAATATAATCATCAGGATCACTTCCTTCCGGAAGTTCAGCTACATGAACCAGGCATCCGGTAGATTGAAGAATGCTTAACCCTCTCCAGGTTGCAGCCTGACCGGCACTATCGGAATCATAGGCCGTAACTGCAGAATCGGTTTGAGACCTTAAGCTGCGAGCCTGGTTTGAAGTTAAGGAAGTTCCCAGGGAAGCTACCACATTCTTTATCCCGGCCTGGTATGCAGTGATAACATCTGTATAGCCCTCCATGATTATGGCCGTTTTCTCTCGACGAATCCACTCCCTGGCTATATTCATTCCGTAAAGAATAAAACTTTTGTTAAAAACCGGGGTTTCAGGTGAATTCAAATATTTTGGTGTTTTTTCACCATTGCCCTGCAACAACCTGCCCCCAAAACCGGCAATTTTACCGCTAATATCGAAGATGGGGAAAATAATTCTATCACGAAAGCGATCATAGTAACCCTTATCCCTGCCGGGAGAAACCAGCCCGGCTTGCACTAACAGTTCGGCAGCAACCCCTTTTTTCCGGGCAAATGTAAAAAACCCAGACCATTCTGCAGGGGCATAACCGACCATAAATTCTTCTATAGCTTGCTGTGTAACACCCCTTTGGTATAAATACTGCAAAGCTTTTTCCCCTGCATTGCTATTGTTCAAGTGATAGGCATAGAACTTAGCAGCCATATTGTTAAGTTTAAAGATTCTGGTTTTTAAATCCTCTTCTGCAGAAGAATAGCGTTTTTTTTCAGGCATCTTTATGCCTGCCCGATCTGCCAGCAAACGGGCTGCTTCGGGAAAAATTAAGTTGTCCATTTGCATAATAAAACTAAAAGCATTACCGGAAGCTCCGCAACCAAAACAATGGAACAGCTGTTTTTCCGGAGATACAGTAAAAGAAGGTGTTTTTTCACTGTGAAAAGGACAGAGCCCAATCATGTTTTTTCCTCTTCTTTCTAGATTCAAGTATTCTCCCACTAACTCTGGAAGATCAGTCTGTTGCCTGATTTCTTCTATTATATTTTCCGGTATACCCCGGCTCATAATAACACCTGCCAGTAATTCTATATGATTACAATTAATCCTTTAGGTAGCACATTCATAAAAGATAACAAAAACCCCATCTCGAAACCAGAGACGAGGTGAAACCGGTAATTATTCAGTTCAGGCTTACCTTCATTAAGTTAAGACAGTTATACTTCCATAAATCTTTATAATATATATCTGTTAATGTTTAAATGGCTGATTAATTAAGGCTTGTCTCTACTGAGCCATAACCGGTTTCATCTAGGTTAGTCTAAATTAGTTCGACAATAAATTACGGATTCCTGCCTGCTAAATTGATAGATCTAAAACCCATAGACAGCGCAGCCCCGGCCGTATTTTGTTCGCCGGGGCTGCTTAAAGCTGTTATATCGCTATTTATTACTCTTCATCCTCAGATGGTGAGCCTGCTTCTTTCAGGTTCTTGACAGCATCAGCTACTAACTGATCAAATTTATCAATTTCCTCGCCTCCAAGTTCGGCGAAAGTAATCCTTTCCCGTTCCAGGCCAACTGATTCCATCAAATCACCGGCATAGTTAACTCTTTTTTCGGCCCACCGGCTAATTTCTTTATACTGGCACTTGTATTTATCACTTTCACTGCAGCCAATCACAACCACCCCGTCCGCACCTTCTTCAATAGCTTTGAGCAGGTGTTGAGAATCAACCTTGCCCACACAGGGATAGCGAACTACAGCGGTATCTTTATGCTCTTTATTTAGGAACTCCGGCAGGGCAAAAGCTCCGTAAGCACAGGTAATGGCCAGCATGGCTGGCTCGCCGTTGCGTTTGGCTACCAGTTCCTTCACCGCAGGCTCAATAGCATCTGCTGCTTCATCGACATAGGAAGAACGGAATTTAATAGCATATACCGGACAGATTCCCATGCACAGCCCGCAAGCCTGGCAATGTTCATTGCGGATTGTAACAGTTCCCTCTTCATTGATAACCGGGACATCATAGGGGCAAATCCGCACACAGGTAAGGCAGTTAACACATAACTCATCAATCCGCTGAGCCCCGGCGGCACAGGTCAGGCAGCGGCGAGCCTCACAAACTGCCAGCTCAGGATCATATCCCAGCTCCGCCTGTCTAAAGTGGCCCACTCTTTCTTCAGGGGTCATCATCGGAATAGGATTACGTTCTACCCGATCTATTTCATCAGCCACGGTAGAATTAAGTTTCTCAAGTTCGGGGACTTCTTCCAGTTTAGCACTGTCAAAGGGTACGCCCTGCAAGTAGCTGGCAATCGCTTTTGCAGCTACCCGGCCATTGGCCATAGATTGCACAGCAGTACCGGGACCGGTAACCATCTCACCACAGCCAAATACACCCTGACGGCTAGTAGTCATTGTCCGATCGTCAAAGACTATCCGGCCCCGCTCATCGACATCAATTTCACCACGGACCGGTTCTGCATCTCCACCTTGTCCGATAGCAAAAATAATGATGTCTCCTTCAAGCAGATCCTGATTATCTTTGTTAAATTCGGGACTAAAACGGCCCTGTTCATCAAAAACACCGGTACATTCTACCAGTTTAAGCCCTTTTACATTTCCATTTTCCCTGGCAATTTCATCCGGACCCCAGGAAGGATTCATTTCAACGCCTTCTTCCTGTGCTTCTTCAATTTCCCAGCTGAAAGCAGGCATTTCTTCATCGCATTCCAGACAGGCCAATTTAACCTTGCCAGCTCCGGCCCTCACTGCGGAGCGAGCGACATCCATAGCCACATTTCCCCCGCCAATTACAACAACGGTGGGACTTCCTTCAAATTTAAAGCCTTCCCTTTTAACCTGCTGCAGGAAGGGCAGAGCATAAAGGATACCTTCTCCTTCTGCCCCAGGCAGATTCAATCCCCTGCTTACAGGCAAGCCCATAGCCAGCAAAATAGAATTATATCCTTCTTTTTCCAGTTGTTCTATAGTAATGTCCTGGCCTAATTTCATGCCGTATTTAAATTTAACTCCCTGTTCGGCTATTTCATCAATATCCTGATCAATCGCTTCATCAGGAAGACGGTAGAGCGGGATAAAATGACGAACAGCGCCACCAGCTTTATCCTCACTGTCAAATACGGTTACATCTGCACCCATACGGGCTAAGTCATAGGCAGCAGTTAAACCGGCCGGTCCTGCACCGATTACGGCCACCTTACCTTCCAGCGATGGTTCTTCGGAAGGAGGACTTGCTTTAGCTTTACCATATTCGATAGCAAACCTTTTTAAACCCCTGATTGAAGGCGGCTTGTCTACATCATTACGGCGGCATTCATCCTCACAGTGATGAGCGCAAATAGTCCCGCATACAAAGGGTAACGGGTTTGTTTCTTTGATTATTGCCAGCGAACGATCAAAATCACCGGTAGCAATAGCCAGCAAATAATCTCTTACTCCCTGATGCAGCGGACAGGCCGATTGACAGGGTGGATGAATATTGTTCAATGCTAAATCCTGGTTACCATGTTGTGTCAATTAGATCACTCCTTGCAACATTATTAACTTATTACTCATTCGCCATAAAAAAGTATTCTCCTGTTTTCTTAAAGGGACGATTTAACAAAATAAAACTTAATCATGATCTTTTTCAAATATAACAGCCCTGGCTGCAGAAAGCCTGGCAATAGGTAGCCTGTATGGTGAACAGCTGACATAATCAAGACCAGCCTCATTAAAGAAATGAATCGAAGCCGGGTCACCGCCGTGTTCACCGCAAATTCCCAGCTTTATGTCCGGACGGTTTTGCCGGCCTTTTTCAATAGCTATTTCAACCAATTGTCCTACTCCTGCTACATCAATTTCGGCAAAGGGATTGGCCGGTAAAATCTTTTGCTGAAGATAGAAAGGTAAAAATTTGCCTTCCGAATCATCTCTGCTGTAACCCAGTGTAGTCTGAGTTAAATCATTGGTCCCAAATGAAAAAAATGATGCTGAACGAGCCAGCTGATCAGCTACCAGACAAGCCCGGGGCAGCTCAATCATCGTTCCAACCATGTAAGGAATCTTGAACCCTTTCTCTTTAAAAAGTTCTTCTACTGTTTCCTCAACCAGCTGCTTCATCCTTTCCATTTCTTCTAAATGTCCCACCAGAGGGATCATTACTTCCGGTTGAAGCTTTTCAGCTTCAAGCCCTTCGTCTAAAAGTTCAAAGATGGCATTAAAAATAGCCCTGACCTGCATTTGATATATTTCAGGATAAACCATTCCCAGCCGGCAACCGCGATGCCCGAGCATAGGGTTAAGCTCTGATAAAGAGCGCACAGTTTGCAGCAACTCTTCTTTTTCGGCTAATTTTTGCGGATCATTGCCCTGCCGGCTGAGCCGATCTACCTCTATAATTAGTTCTTCTCGATCTGGCAAGAACTCATGAAGGGGTGGATCGAGAAGGCGTATGGTCACCGGTAAACCGGCCATCTCCTTTAGAATGCCTTTGAAATCCTCCTGCTGCATTGGCAGCAGCTCTGCCAGGGCTAATTTGCGTTTTTCAGGATCTGAAGAAAGAATCATTTTCTGGACCACCGGAATTCTATCAGGCGCCATGAACATATGCTCAGTTCGGCACAGGCCTATTCCCTGGGCACCCAGCTCCACCGACCGGCGGGCATCTTCGGGAGTATCGGCATTGGCTCTTACTTTAAGGCGGCGAACATCGTCCGCCCAACCGAGCAGTTCATAGAAATGTTCAGTAAATTTAGGTTCAATCAGGGGAGCTTCTCCCAGGATAACCTGTCCGGTGGTTCCATCTATTGAAAGGATATCGCCTTCTTGATACTGCTGATCACCAATATAAAAGATTCCCCGGGTCAGATCAATTCTTAAATCTTCGCAACCGCTGACGCATGGTTTACCCATGCCGCGGGCCACTACGGCAGCATGGCTGGTCATGCCACCCCGGCTGGTCAAAACTCCCCGGGCAGCAATAATACCGTGAATATCATCTGGAGTGGTCTCAGGCCGGACCAGAAGCACTTTTTCACCTTCATTGGCCATCTCCTGGGCTTTATTAGCATCAAAAACCACTTTACCCGATGCCGCACCAGGTGATGCAGGTAAACCTTTGGCTATATAATTCATCTTGGCCTCAGGATCAATCTGCCAGTGCAAAAGCTGTTCCAACTGGGCCGGTTCTACTTTTTGAAGAGCTTGATTTTGATCTATCAGGCCTTCTTTAACCATATCAACCGCTATCCTGATAGCAGCATGAGCAGTTCTTTTCCCGGTCCGGGTTTGAAGCATATATAACTTACCCTTTTCTATGGTAAACTCAATATCCTGCATTTCAAGGTAATGCCGTTCTAAAATCCTGCAGGTATCTATAAAATGCCTGTAAGCATCGGGCAGGTCTTCTTTCAGGCCATCAAGAGGGCGAGGATTTCTGATGCCGGCCACCACATCTTCTCCCTGAGCATTAAGTAAATACTCTCCATAAATAACTGGTTCACCTGTAGAGGGATTACGGGTAAATGCAACTCCGGTTCCGCTGTCATTTCCGAGATTGCCAAAAACCATGGCTTGAATATTAACTGCCGTTCCTAGATGGTCAGGTATTTTATTAGCCTGGCGATATATTGCAGCCCGGGGAGTATTCCACGATTTAAAAACGGCTTCTACAGCCATGAATAATTGTTCTTCAAGATCAAGGGGGAATTCGCGGCCCGCTTCTTTTTTTATAATATCTTTGTAATCCTGAATGATTTGCTCCAGGTTCGCTTCATCCAATTCAGCATCGGTAGCCACCTGCTGCTTTTCCCTGGCCTCAGTCAATACATTTTCAAAATGGTGATGCCCTACCTGTAAAACAACATCACTAAACATTTGCAAAAAGCGGCGATAGCAATCAAGAGCAAAATTACGATCTCCGGATTCATCGGCCAGATATTCAACCGTTTCCGGATTTAAGCCAAGATTTAAGATGGTATCCATCATCCCCGGCATGGATACAACCGCACCGGAACGTACAGATAGAAGCAGAGGCGGCCTGCGGCCAAAATTACGCCCAGTTTTATCTTCAAGTTTTTTTAGACTATTAACAACTTCTTCCTTTAATTCCGGCCAGAGCTCTTCACCACTTTCTAAATAAAGATTACAGGCCTCGGTGGTAATTGTAAAGCCAGGTGGAACCGGTAGTCCTAATCCTGCCATCTCGGCCAGATTAGCTCCTTTACCTCCCAGCAGGCTTTTCATTGACCTGTCACCCTCCTGGAAAGTATAAACATATTGCCCGGTCATCAACTATCGCCTCCTCTTTTTTTAATTGTCTGGATAATTTGGTTAGCTACTTCTTCCACCGCTTTGTCTGATACTTCAAATATTGTACAGCCGATTTTTTTCATGAGCCGCCGGGCATAAGTCAATTCATCTTCAATTCTATCTACAGCAGCGTAATCGGCAGACCTGTCAAGGCCGAGCGAATTAAGACGCTCCAGCCTGATTTGTTGAAGATGGTTGGGATTAATTATCAACCCCATAACTTTATGGGGGGGAACCCAGAAAAGCTCCTGTGGAGGTTCCGCTTCGGGAACCAGGGGCAGATTGGCAACCTTAATGCCTTGATGAGCCAAATAAATGCTAAGCGGAGTTTTAGATGTACGAGAAACCCCAATTAAAACTACTTCAGCTTCCATCAGGCCACGCGGATCTTTGCCATCGTCATGCTTTACCGCAAACTCTATCGCCGCCACCCTTTGAAAATACTCTTCATCGAGCTGCCGCAGCCGTCCCGCTTCAAGATGCGGCTCTCTGCAGGTAACCCGGGCAAATGCTCCCATTAACGAACCCAGGATATCTGCAGTGAGCACCGAGTTCCTGGAAGCTTCTTCTGCCATCTTTTGCCGCAATTCGGGAACAACAATCGTATAAGCAATGATGGCATTACAGGTTTTGGCTTCATCAAAAACTTCCTGGATCTGGTCCTTAGTTTCTACAAAAGGGACCCTCCGCATTTCAATTTGGCCTGAATCAAACTGGCTGGCCACCGCTTTAACTACAAATTCAGCTGTTTCGCCGATAGAGTCGGAAACGATATAAACTATAGGTTTTTCTGTGGAATTATCCATAAAAACTCCCTCCCGGAGCGAATACTTAACTTGCAGCAATCAACCAGGGCCGGTTAATAATCACCAGCTTAAGTATGCGGGAGCCGTGGAGCCCGGCTCCCATAGATACACAATAGTAATCATCTTAGTTTATATACGGTACAGATCAACTGCGTTCCTGCTTTTCCAATGGTTATTTTAAGGCGCTTGTATTTTAGAAAAATTAGCCACCTGGTGAAAAAGCTGCGTTACTCCGGCCACCAAATTCAAACGGTTTAATCGCAATTTTTCATCATCCACCATAACCATAACATCATCGAAAAAATTATCAATTGGGTTTTTCAGGTTCTGCAAAACTGTAAGTTTCTCCATGGTAGTATTAGCATTTTCAAACCTGGTTAAAGTTTCCTGCCATTTCTCATAGAGGTTTTTTTCAGCTCTTTCAGTGAGAATGGATGGTTCCGGTTCTCCACCGGGTGCATTTTCCGCCAGATTGGCCACCCGGTTATAAGCGGCAATCACATCATTTAAAAGCGGGCCTTGTTTTTGATCATCAAGGACTTCGGCCCGTTTAAATAGTTCAGCTGCGTTATTAAAAGGAACAGTCAGGACTGCTTCAACTACTTCATGGGCAATCTCCCGCTCCTGGAAAGAGAAACGAATCCGCTGCAGCAAAAAGTCATGAAGACTGCATTCTATTTCCCGGCATTTTTCAGCCTCAAGTTTCAGCTCACCTGATAAAACTTCAAGGGCAAGATTAATATAGCGTTTCAAAGCAATATTAATTTCCAGGTTTAAAAGGATATTGACCGCTCCCTGGGCCTGCCGGCGCAAACCGTATGGATCCTGGGACCCGGTAGGTTGAATCCCAGTAGCAAAGCACCCGGCCAGAGTGTCAATCCTGTCAGCCAGGGAAACAAGCGCTGCTTCTGTATAAGATGGCAGATCATCACCGGGATAACGAGGAAGATAATGCTCATATATGCCCAGGGCTACTTCCTCGGGCTCATCACTAAGCCTGGCATATTCACGTCCCATCACACCCTGAAGCTCTGTAAACTCTTTGACCATACTGGTCACCAGATCAGCCTTACATAAATGAGCTATGCGCCTGGTTTTTTCAATATTTTCTGCTGAAAGTTCGAGTTCATGACCCAGTTTCCCGGCCAGATCAATCAGGCGAGCCCTTTTTTGATCAAGGGTGCCAAGGGATTCAAGAAATACAACACTTTTGAGCTGATCGACGTATTTCTCCAATGGTTCTTTACGATCTTCGTTAAAGAAAAAACGCCCATCAGCAAGACGCGCCTGTAGAACCTTGGCATATCCCTTTCGAATATTGGGATGAAATAAATTGTTGCTAATACCTATAAAATGAGGCAGAAGCCGTCCGCTATCTTTTTCTACAATAGGAAAATAACGTTGATGATTCTGCATAGAGGTGATGGGTACTTCCTGGGGCAAATCCAGGTAAGCTTCATCAAAAGAACCATCAATGGCAACCGGATATTCAACCAGGTAGATTACTTCCTCCAGAAGATCGTCATCTACAAGGGCAGTTCCGCCGTTTTCTTCCGCTTTTTCTTTTAATTGCTCCAGGATTATTTCCCGGCGACGGTTATGATCAAGGATAATATATTTATCTTGCAGACAGCTAAAGTATTCTTCTACTTTTTTTATTTCGAAAGGCCCGGGCGCTAAAAAACGATGCCCATAAGTTATATTATCCGCCTCCAGGCCGGCATATTTAAAGCGAATTATTGTTTGATCATAAAGGGCCAGGATCCAGCGGATAGGACGGGCAAAACGAACATCTTTGCTTTCCCAATACATTGGACGTGGAAATGAAAGCTTGCGTATTAATTGCGGCATCAATTCGTTTAGCAGCTCTGCAGTTAGCCGGCCGGGTATTTCTTTGCGGACAATCACATAACGGGCATTTTTGATCACTTCCTCTTCTATCTGATCAATCGAAATGCCTTGATTTTTTACAAAGCCATGCAGAGCTTTGGTCGGTTCCCCCTGTTCATCATAAGCCCGATCCACGGGAGGTCCTTTCACTTTTTCTACCAGGTCCGCCTGCTCACAGGACAGTGCCTTAATCAAAACTACCAAACGGCGAGGAGTGGCATAAGTTTCGATTGCACCGTATTCAAGCCTGTTTTCTTTTAAAAGATCTGCAGCCCCCTGCTCCAGCTGTTTCATGGCTCCAGGCAAAAAACGAGAAGGTATTTCCTCACAGCCTATTTCCATTAAAAAGTCCTGTTTTGCTGTCACTATACTGCACCTCCAACCATTAGCGGATATCCGGCAGCTTCACGCTGTTGCAGATAAGACTGGGCACACAATCTGGCCAGGGTTCGTACCCGACCGATATAGGCTGCCCTTTCTGTAACACTGATTGCTCCACGAGCATCAAGGTTATTAAAAGTATGTGAACACTTCAAGATATAATCATAAGCTGGATAAACCAGGTTTAATTCCAACAAGCGTTTGGCTTCAATCTCATATAAACCAAACAGTTTAAATAGCAGATCCCGGTCGGCATAATCGAAACTATAGCTGGATTGTTCCCACTCAACTCGTTTATATACTTCACCATAGGTAATATCTCCGGTCCAGATCAGGTCAAAAACATTGTCACGGTCCTGCAGATACATTGCAATTCTTTCCAGTCCGTAAGTTAATTCTACCGGAACTGCTTCTACGTCGTAACCACCTACCTGTTGAAAGTATGTAAACTGAGTAATTTCCATTCCATCGAGCCAGACTTCCCAGCCCAAACCCCAGGCCCCCAGCGTTGGAGCTTCCCAGTTATCCTCCACAAAACGGATATCGTGTTCTAAGGGATCAAGCCCGAGATAGGCCAGGCTATCCAGGTATTGCTGCTGGATATCAACCGGGGTAGGCTTGATTATTACCTGGTACTGCAAATGCTGGTACAGGCGATTCGGGTTTTCGCCATACCTGCCGTCTGCAGGCCTTCTTGAAGGTTCCACGTAAGCTACCGACCATGGCTCAGGCCCCAGCGACTTTAAAAAAGTGGCCGGATTCATGGTGCCTGCCCCTTTTTCAACATCATAGGGCTGCCAGATCAAGCAACCCCTTGAGGCCCAAAAATCTTGAAATTTGATCATCAGCGTTTGTAAATCCAAAAAAATTCCTCCTTTATTTTAAAAAATAGTAACTAATCAGGCCTAGCCCGCTAAGCCGCACGGACGGTTCCACCGTCTTTCCTTTAACTTTAAAGCTACAGCTTTAAGGAACAGCTTTAAGTAAAGTTTAAAACGTTCCCATGGCGCCGCTTATCATTCAACAAGGACAATAGGCTGAGTAGTTACTAGAAATAAAAACCTCCTGCCCCTGTGGCTTTAACAGCCATAGGGACGGGAGGTATTCCCGCGGTTCCACCCTACTTGGCCCCGCCTTTGTAAGGCTTGGCCCCCTTGATTGGGTTTAGGCTCAAGAACGCCATTCACCGGCTATCCCACCGGGCTTCCACCAGTCCCGGTTCGCTGGCACAAAAAAGATTGATCCGATTACTTCTTTCCGTCATTGCCATATTCCTATTTAATTATAAAGATACTAACAACTGGGGTTCTCATTGTCAAGTAGACTGATAGCAATTCCGCAATAAAAATGACGTCACAATTATAATAACAGCTTTTACAAGTTATAAAGCAGCATCAATCAGTAATTTTAATTTTTATAAAAGGCTTAAAACAGCGCAACCAGTTTTTTAACCGCCTGATCGATGTTATCCTGTTTTTGGCCGGCAGACCAAATTATTATCTCTGCTCCTTTAAAATCAGCACCTTTGCTTTCACAGGCTTTCTGGATTTTATTGACAGCCTGAGTTCCACCACTCCATTTTACAGGTAGATGCTTGGTAATAAAACAGGCTGCTTTCTTGCCTTTCAGGCCAGGTAGTTGCTCCAGGTACCTTCTCATCACCGGGTTAAGGTTAAAAGCCTGCACTGGAGAGCCAAAAACCACGGCGTCATAGTCCCCGGGATCGGGTTTAGCGGTTAATTCAAATTGCCCCGTTTGAGCAGGTGTTTTACCATTAATAGTGATTTCTTCCAGGTCGACCCTGTGGCCACTACTAATTAATTTTTCCTTAAGTTTGGCAGCTACTTCCCGGGTATTGCCGCTTTGTGAATATATTATGATTCCTAAATGCATAATCATCCCCCCTGTATTATAATCGCTTTGTATCAACTTAGCCATATTAAATTAGCAGGCCGGTACTGCTGAGTAGATATGCTACTTTATTCTTTTAGAAGACGTTTTGATTTTAATTCCCCCAGATCAAGGTGGTAAGCAATAAAATTACTGTTCATCCTGGCCAGTTCTTCTTTCTGCCTGGCGCTTGGCCTGATCATACCCACCTGCTGAAGAGGGCTCTGCAGTAGTCGCCTGGCCAGGGCGATGGTCCCGCTTTGTAAAGCAATAAAATCAGCGCAACGGCACCGGTCACATATCAGATTACCTTCTTTAGGGCTAAAGCCCTTGGTTTGCTCAGAACCGCATCCCTGACAATAATCGAGACCCGGGCTGTAGCCCAGGCTGTCAAACAGTTTAAGTTCAAAAGCTCTTAAGATTAGAGCCCTATCTCCACCTTCCCCCAGCAGGCGCCATCCACTGAGTAAAAGCTGGTATGGTTTCGGACATGGTTCTTCTCCAAAGATGAGGCGGTCGGTTAACTCACTCAGGTATAAACCGTATGGGTATAGATCCGGATCATCCCTGAACCATAGAAACCGCTCCACCGGGTTCTGGCTGGTAATCACCGGCCAGGTTTTCCCACGGTGAAAAGTATATTCACCACTGGTAAAAATATCAACTCCCGCTGCCAGCTTGCTTTTCATCTTTCGGGCTCCCCGGGCAACGGCTTCAATTTTGCCGTTCTCAAGGGTAAGCAGGGTTACCAGGCGATCTGCTTCACCGATCACTTTAGTGCGAAGAACAAGGCCTTTATCTTTAAATATACGGCTGGCCACTCTTTTTTCGCTCCAGTCATGCTATTTTAATCGCTGTAACCTAAGCGGCGCAACTCTTCTTCACGATTACGCCATTCCCGTTTAACTTTAACCCTTAAATCAAGAAAAATACGCTGCCCGAATAAAGCTTCCAATTCTTGCCTGGCCTTGCTACCCGCATCTTTTAACAGGGCACCGCCTTTACCGACAATGATCCCTACCTGGGACTTTCTTTCCACGTAAATTTCCGCCCAGATATCAAGCAAGTCAGAGTTTTCCCTGGTCTTCATCTCCTGGATAACTACAGCCACGGAAAAAGGAATCTCCTGCCTGGTCAAGGCTATAAGTTTTTCTCGGATTATTTCCGCGGCAATAAAACGCTCCGGTTGATCGGTGATCATATCAGGGGGATAATACTGCGGCCCTTCCGGTAAATATGAAACGGTTGCTTCAACCAGCTTTGAAATATTTTGATTATATAGCGCCGATATATAAAAGCATTCAGAAAAACAACCCAGGTTAAGGTAAAGATCCCGGTAGCGATTCAACTTTTCCGGTTGAAGCAGATCACTTTTATTCAATATTAAAAAAACGGGGCTTTCCACTTCCCCTAAAACTTCAGAAATATACTTATCCCCTAACCCCGGGGGGTGTTGAGCTTCCACCATGAAATAAATCAGATCTACTTCGTGCATAGTATTGCGGGCTTTTTGAACCATTACAGAACCTAGTTTGTGCTTTGGTTTGTGTAAACCGGGTGTGTCGATAAATATGACCTGATTGTCGGGCCTGGTTAATACAGCCCGGATTTGATTTCTGGTTGTCTGGGGGCGCTCGGATATAATTGCTACCTTTTCATTAACGAGGGCATTTAGCAGGGTTGATTTGCCAACATTAGGCCGGCCTATTAAAGCTACAAAACCTGAGCGATGCATATTTTAAACCTTCCCTATTGTTATGTTTTTGATCGCAAGATAAATTTTCCCTTATTGAATCGATTTAATGATCTAAAATGTTTATTTGACCGGCATAATTGTCTTCAAATCAAGGATCGGTGTACCATTAATCAAGTCTGCTCCTTTTACCGTTAAAACATTTTTGTTGCGATCAATCAGCTCTACGGTAGTCTGGGCAATGGCATTGGGCCTTAACGGAGCCCGGCAGGCAAAAACACCATATACTTCGTTGCCACGACCCGAGCGCCTCTCCTTCAAGGTATAACCTGTAACCTTATGTAAATAAGCAATAAGATGAATGCGTTCTTCTTCTTCAATCCGGTAGAGGCCTTCTTCATATTCAGGGGCGATTACCACCTGGGAGAAAAGTTCCTTGTATTGACCGGGAATGTGGCCCGGATCATCAAAACCATTGGATAAATAGCCTACAGGGTGGAAAAGGGCCGGAACACGCCAATTTTCTGCAAGGTTAAAATAGTGGTCGTTAACCGGATTTTCAGGCCACAGGCTGGCGCCAAAAGGATAAGGATACAATTCCTGGAGCGGTTTAATCAAAACTTTATTTTCCAGGTTGCCCATAATTACTTCTATAGAACCGGCTAGTTCCCATAAAACCTGAAGGCAAGCACCGCAGGGCGATGCAGGGGGATTACAATCAGCAACCAGGGCAATCTTCTGAAAGGAGCGAAACCCGGCATGAACTGCTGTCATTACAGCCAGCCTTTCGGCGCAAACAGTCATTCCAGAGGAGGCATTTTCGATATTGGCCCCGGTTATAACCGCACCTTCTGCAGTAAGCATTGCAGCTCCAACTGGAAACCGGGAGTAAGGAGCATAAGCCCTATTTCTGGCCGCTCGCGCCGTTGCTAAAAGAGCTTCCACCAAAATCTACCACCCCTGCTTTCACAACCCTGCAGACTCATCATAAAAAACCCGGAATTTGGCTTTTTAACAAAAACCCGATTCAATCTGAGTTAAACTGTTAAGATTTTTATTTTCCAATATTTAAAGATCGAAGCGCTCCATTAATCTTTTTTCCTGGCTTTGCATTAACTCCCTATCTTCTTTTCCTTCATGATCATAGCCCATAAGATGAAGTAAACCGTGAACCGTAAGCAGGATAATTTCTTTCTCAAGGCTGTGTCCTTGCTCAAGGGCCTGTTCACGGGCCCTATCTAGAGAAATCATAATATCACCTATAGCAAACTCTTTCTCCTTAGCTATATCTTCATGTTCCGATTCAAGAAAGGAAAATGACAGCACATCGGTCGGTGAATCTTTACCTCTGTACTGTTTGTTAAGTTTTTTTATATACTGATCATTGACTATAATCAATCCAACTTCTCCTCCGGAGAGGTTATACTCATTGAGAACTGCCTTAATATTCCCTGTAAGGTTGCGGGTTAAAGATTCCGGCAAGTTGTAACCTTTTTCTAAATAAGTGATGTACACACTCATATCTACCCAGAACCCCTTTTATTTTCAAGCCCTTTTTCAAGTTCGGCCTTAAGTGTCTTTTCCGGATACTCCACGCGCTGATGATATATCCCCGACATGATGTATATAAACGATTCTGCAATTTGATCCAGATCCTTTAAGGTTAAATCAGATTGGTCAAGCTGGCCATCTTCAAGCTTATTTTTAATCATCCTGCGGCCCATGGTTTCCACTTTGCTGCTGGAAGGCTTAGAAAGAGATCTAACTCCAGCTTCTACAGCATCTGCAAGCATAACAATAGCCGCTTCCTTCGATTGGGGCTTCGGCCCTTCATAACGGAACTTATCAGAAGAAATTTCCTCCCGGCAGTTGCTTTCCAAAGCTTTCTGGTAAAAGAACGATACCATACTGGTTCCATGGTGCTGTCCAACAATTGAGAGAACCGGTTCAGGCAGGCGATGCTTTTTCCCGATTTCAAAACCGTCTTTAGGATGAGCACTGATAACCAGCGAACTTAAGTTAGGAGTCAGCCTGGTATGAGGATTATCGCCTGACAGCTGGTTTTCTGAAAAGAAATATGGCCTTTTCAGTTTGCCGATATCGTGATAGTATGCCCCTACCCTGGTCAGTAAAGCATCAGCATTAACTGTTTCAGCCGCTGATTCTGCAAGGTTGGATACCATCATACTATGATAGTAAGTACCCGGAGCTTTTAAGAGCATTTCTTTTAAAAGAGGGTGGTTGGGGTTAGACAGCTCTAATAAGGTGATGGCGGTAGTAACTCCAAAAAAACTTTCCAGGTATGGTAACAAACCAATAGCTACTACCGATGAAAAAATACCATTTCCAATGCCTGCGATCATACTATAACTAAAATTGATCAGCGAATCATATTCCAGGCTTATATTTCCCATATAGAGATAAGTAGAAATAATCAGAACAGCATTTGTTACCGCGACAAAAAAACCTGCCCTCGCCAAATCACTGCGCTGGCTCAACCTGGTAACTGCATAGATGGAAACCAGTCCTCCGGCTAAAGCAACAACCATGAAAGAAAAGTCTCCACCAGTAATTAAACCCACAGTCAGCACTAAAACAAAATTAAAAATCAGGGCCAGTTTGTAACCAAACAGCACTGTAATTAAAATTACACCAATTGCTACCGGTAATAAATATCCGGAAAAATAGTTGGCAGCCACACAAAAAATAAGGGTAATTACAAATACAATGCCCATCAATAAAAGCAGCCTGGGACTGGAATATACCTCTTTTGCGAATGTTGATATATATATGCCCACCAGAACAAAAGCAACAACAAGAAGCAGAAATAAACCGAGGTAAGCAGGGTAATCAGCCCTTTGCCCTCTAATTAAACCTAAATCCTCCAGCTGAGAAAACTGTTGTTCAGTAACCGGTTCACCTTCGCTGACAATAAGGGTATTGCGAAGGATGATCACCGGATCTACCTCTTCCCGGGCCAGCTCTTTTTTCTGCTTAGTAGCTTCCTCGTTATAAAACATATTGACTTCAACCAGCGGCATAACTAAAGCTTCAGCCACTCTTTTTAGATTAGCGCTGGAAGGATAAAGGGCTATTTCCTGGGATAGCTTTCTTTTAGCCGCTTCTTCTTCATTCTCTTTGATACCTTCTTCAAAAACCTCGCTTACGGAATTATTTAACCTTTCCTGTAGATCTCGCAAGCTATCCTCGCTGGTCAGCAAAGAAGCAGCTGTTTCATCAGTAAGTTCCCGGGGCAAAACCTCCTGAATTTCTGCAATTTTTTCATCAAGCTTATCTTCAGGCTCAGCCATTTCTTCCTCAACATCTTCATCCTCTTCCAGTTCTTCACCATTTTCGTCTTCTTCAAGGTCAGGATCTTCTTCTATATCAGGAAGATCAGTGCTCTGGTTTATTTCAATTACTTCATCAAAAAAAATATCTATTTCCGCCAGAGCGCCTTCCAGCACCATGGGGTCGTAATCATAAACAGCAGATACATTGCTTGCCGCTTCTTCACGCAGCTGTTCGGTAGCATAAGAATCTTCTGCATCACGGGGGGCATAGATGGTTTTAGGGCTCGGTCTACCTATGGTTATATCCAAGCGTGCCGGCATACTTACGATTACTAAGATCAGGTAGATGGTTATAAATAAAGCTGCAACCAGAACAAGCTTTTGTAAGCGAACGTTATCTTTAAAAGATACCGAACGATCAAAAATCTCATTGAGCCTGGTTTTCTTTTTCATTGCTACCCCTTCCCCTTGATTGATCATAAGCTTCGTAAGCTTTAATAATGCTCTGCACTAAAGGGTGCCGGACAACATCTTTTTCGCTCAGGTAAATTAGCGCAATTCCTTCAATGCCTGAAAGAATTCGGGATGCTTCTTCCAACCCCGAAAATCGCCCTCCCGGCAAGTCAACCTGGGTCACATCACCGGTTACCACTGCTTTCGAACCAAAGCCCAGCCTGGTTAATAGCATTTTCATTTGCTCAGATGTGGCATTTTGCCCCTCATCAAGAATGACGAAAGAATCATCAAGGGTTCGACCGCGCATATAAGCCAGCGGAGCAATCTCAATAATCCCTTTTTCCCTGTACTTTTGAAAAACATCCACTCCTAAGAGATCATAGAGGCCATCATAAATAGGGCGCAAATAGGGATCCACTTTTTCCTGAAAATCACCAGGTAAAAAACCCAGGTGTTCTCCTGCCTCAACCGCCGGCCTGGTCAAGATCATTCTCTGGACCTGTTTACTTTTTAAAGCATCAACAGCCATCGCCAGGGCCAGATAAGTTTTGCCTGTGCCGGCCGGGCCGATAGACAGGACAATATCATGGGAGCGAATTGCTTCCAGGTATTGTTTTTGACCGATTGTCTTCGGCCTAATCTGTTTTCCGCGTGGTGTCACTAATATTAAATCGCTAAAAAGTGAACGAATTGAATCCACATTACCCTGTCCGGTCAGTTTAAGAGCATACTCAAATTCACGGCCCGTTAACATGTGACCTTTACGAATATGCGACAGAAGCTCCTGGAACATGGCATATAGTAAATCTACATCTTCTGCCTGCCCCTCTATAACCAGTTCATGACCTCTAGGAATAAGGCGTACATCAAATTTTTCTTCAATTA
Organism: Syntrophomonadaceae bacterium; assembly: GCA_003567725.1. Taxonomy (GTDB): domain Bacteria; phylum Bacillota; class Dethiobacteria; order DTU022; family DTU022; genus B1SED10-74M. The sequence continues at coordinate 20,704 of PWYU01000085.1, forward strand.
AACTGAAGTGGCGATCCTGTTTACCCAGCAGTTGAACTGCTTCATCTCCACCCAAAAGTGTTACTGTTTTACTTGTAATATTATCTGCCAAAAAGCAGCATTCTCCTTTCTTTAACTGTGCAAAACCTATTTTATCACTTGTTGATGATCTTAGATAGTTAGAATAATAAATTATGCAATTCCAGGAATCCTGTTTACTTTCTTATTCCCTTCATGATAATCATCTTATAATACTTTAGTTCTTTTTGGAAACAAAGGTAGCAAATATTTCGTAGATAACCTTTAAAGCAGCTCTGGAAGTAATGTTAAAGTAGTCTAAAGGAGGGGCCACTTCAACAATGTCAATCACTTTTACCGGTAAAGTAGATAATATATCGCGAACCAGTTCAATCAATTCTCTGGTTGAAAAACCTCCGGCCTGAGGAGTTCCGGTCCCTGGAGCATAAGCAGGATCAAGAATGTCTATATCGATAGAAAGATAAATGGCTGTAAGGCCATGCATTGCGGAAACTATTCTGTCAATTACGGTTTGATGCCCGTCCCTGTAATAGCTATGAGCAGTAACCAGGCCTATTTCCGGGTGCTCCTTTAAGTAATCAAGTTCTTCAGCTTCAAATTCCCTGATTCCTACCAGGAAAAGATTTTCGGACCCGGCATTTTTTTGTTCAAGGAAACGCCTTTGAGGGCAGGCATGGGACCAGCTTTTCCCTTGATAAATATCCATAAGATCGTTATGGGCATCCAGGTGGATCATGCCCACAGGTTCAGGATAGTAATGTTTGGCAAAGGCTTTGGAAAGAGGGATAGTTACTGAATGATCTCCGCCCAGAAACAGCGGCAGATTGCCGGTTTGAATTAAGCTTGAAGCCTGTTTTTCCACTTCCTCATAGTAGTTAACCCAATCATCCTTATAACAGATATCCCCATGATCGTAAATAATCAACTGACGCAAGTCCAGGCCAGTTTCCGAAAAAGGTAACGCCCCGGCCGATAATTCCCTCAAACGGCCGGGGGCTTCTGCTGCTCCATAAGCGCCGCTTACAGCTCCATCAAAAGGTACTCCCATAACTAAAATATCACTGTCTGTTATATTTCCAAATTTTAATCCTTGCCAGTAATTATTAGTGGCCATTTTAAAATCCTTCCCCTCTATCTATAACGATTCGAGGTTGTTCTTTTACCCCTGCGAGACAGTGGAGGTTTTGAAATTGCCTCATGAAAAATAAAAGCAGCTACCAGAGAATCCTTATTGTTTAAAAGGTTCCGCAGGTTATTAGAAGCTGGATCAGCTGCGGATTTTAGTGTAGCCTTTTTATCAGCAGCAAGGCTTTTAGCTCTTTTTTTACCAGTGTCAGGTAACTTTTCTATTTCCTGTTCATAATCTTCTTCATCACCGGTATAGCTATCATTACTACCTTCCGGCCAGGATATATGAAAGAAAGAAGGATCATCGACACTTTTTTCAATAGATCTTTCCGGAACTGGCCGTTCAATTCTAAAAGATCGCCGCGGCTGTGACTGTTGTTTCCTTTTTGCCGCTCCCACCAGCCTGTTCAAAATATTAAAAACAATTACCAGAACAACTATAGTTATAAGCCCGTCCATAAAAATGCCTCCTGCTTTTTACTTCTGATCATCTTCCTGATCATCCTGGCTCATTTTACCAATGCTTTCCCTCATATCGGTATCAGCCATAACATTCTTTAGCTGGTAATAATCCATCACTCCTAAATTACCTTCACGTAAAGCCTGGGATAAAGCTTTGGGTACTTCAGCTTCGGCTTCTGTTACTTTTGCTCTCATTTCCTGAACCGAGGCAACCATTTCCTGTTCTTTTGCAACAGCCATAGCGCGTCGTTCTTCTGCTTTGGCCTGAGCAATACGCTTATCCGCTTCAGCCTGATCTGTCTGCAGCTGAGCCCCGATATTCTTTCCAACATCAACATCGGCTACGTCAATAGACAAAATCTCATAGGCAGTCCCTGAATCAAGACCTTTATTTAAAACTGTATTAGAAATCATATCCGGATTCTCTAAAACGACCTTGTGATTATCAGAAGAACCGATTGTTGTAACAATTCCCTCACCAACCCGGGCAATAATAGTTTCTTCACCGGCTCCCCCTACCAGACGGTCAATATTTGCCCGCACCGTAACTTTAGCCCGGGCTTTTACTTCAATCCCGTCTTTAGCAACTGCAGCGACTACAGGGGTTTCGATTACCTTCGGGTTAACGCTCATTTGTACCGCTTCCAAAACATCACGTCCAGCCAGGTCAATGGCCGCAGCTCTTTCAAATTGCAGTGGTATTTCTGCCCGTTGAGCGGCTATCAGGGCATTAACAACCCGGTCGACATTTCCTCCGGCCAAAAAATGACCTTCAAGCTTATTTACGCTCAAATCAAGGCCGGCCTTGGTAGCTTTAATCAAAGGAGAAACAATTTTAACCGGAATGACCCTTCTTAGCCTCATACCAATCAATGAAAAAATCCCTACGGGAACGCGGGCTGCCAGAGCCGATATCCAAAGGCCGAGCGGTATAAAACTGAAGATTACGGCCACAAAGATAACTATAACAACTACAAGGGCAAGCATTGGAATAATCCCTTCAATATTCATAAAAACAACCTCCTCATTTATTATCAACTTAAGGCTAACAAAACTATTTGCCATTATTAGTGCTAAATATTGAAAATGATAACTTTAAACCAGAATAAAACAGATTATAAACCCTGTTAAAATTCTTATTGTTCATCTTTGAAGCTGCGGACAACTACCCGCACCCCTTCGACCCTATCCACGATAACCGGTTCTCCTTTTGCGATATATCCCCCGTCGCTGACCACATCAATTCTTTTCCCATCAATTTCAACCGCACCAGAGGGACGCAGTGAAGTAATAGCCTCTCCTTTTTTCCCAACCAGTTTCTTTTGATCTAGAGGAGCAACATAACCGAGATCGGCTGTTTCCTCTTCCGAAAGAATAATATGGCGCAGAGCGCCCCTGCTGGCAAAAAAACGGAAAGCAAATACGGAGAAAACTGCGGCCAGCACTATTGAGACAAGCAGCATTACCATTCCGGTTTGCACTGAAACAGCTGCCAAAACTATAGAAACAATGGTTGTAATCAGTCCGGCTATACCGAAAACACCAAAACCGGGCATAATTGCTTCAACAAGCATCAGCCCTATTCCAAAAGTAAATAAAATTAACACCCAGTATTCAGCCATCCCCGCTGCAATATTACCTCCAAAATAAAGGGCAAAAGCAGTCAGGCTGATAATTCCAGCTGCCCCAAAGCCTGCTGTAATCACTTCAAGGGCCAGCCCGCCCAACCCAATCATCAATAAAATAGTCCCTACCACCGGGTTGGTAGTCCATCTGACCAGGATATCTGCAGGTCGATGATCAATAAGCCGCAATTGAGCATTCTCAAGCCCTATAGCTTCAAGTAATGAGTCTTGATCATTGACTGTACCTTCGCTGTAGCCAAAATCAAGTGCTTCTCCTGCTGTCAGGGTTAATAAAACACCTTCTTCAACCAAACCTTCTATGGCAATATCCCGGCGGACCATAGCCGAAGCAATCCGGGGATCCCTGTCCTGTCTTTCAGCCATTGCTGCCATCTCTTTCTCCCAAAAAGAAAGCATTTTTTCATCAACTTCACCCAGCCCCAGATAGCGGGGTTCGGCAGCGCCTAGAGTACTGCCCGGAACCATATAGATTTCATCGGCAGCCAGGGCCAGATAGGCACCGGCTGATATTGCGTTGGGGCGAACAAAAGCATACACAGGAAGGCCAGAATCATCCATACTCCGCCTTATCTCCTCAGCAGAACTGATAAAACCTCCGGGGGTATCCAGTTCAAGAATAACAGCTTCTGCACCCATTTCTCTTGCCTCTTCAAAAGCATGATCAACATAGCTCCTGGTGCCCGGATCAATTGTGCCGCGGATCTCAATAACCGCAACATTAGTGCTATCTGCCGCTCCGCTGTTAAAGGGCATAAAAATAAGCAGCCCGCCAACGAGACAAGCCAGCCACAATAAAATTCTGTTATGTGCTGCCACAAGCTATCCTCCCATATCTATTAAGATTATATTTAGGCCCGGCTCAACTAAAGCCGGGCCTAAATTATAATTATTGCAGTTTATCTTCAACTATCCGCCGCACAGTACTGCCATCGGCTTTGCCTTTAACCTGAGGCATAAGCAAACCCATCACTTTCCCCATATCCCGCTTACTTTCAGCGCCGGATTTAGCAATTGCGCTCTCCACCAGGCTGTCCAGTTCTTCTTCCGATAGCTGCTCTGGGAGATACTTTTTTAAAATTTCAATCTCCCGTTTTAAATCCTCCAGCAGCTCTTTCCGGTTGGCTTTTTGATAATCAGCAAGTGATTCTTGACGCTTTTTAACTTCCCGGGTCAGAACTGCCAGTTCTTCTTCATGATCTAGAGGAGCTTTTTTTGCTATGGCACTGTTTTGCAATTCAGACCTTAGCAGGCGAATTACTGATAAACGGAAACGATCTTTTGATCTGGTTGCTTCTTTTTGCTCTTCAAAAAGCTGATCTGAAAGAGATTTTTCCGTCATATAAGTGCCTCCTCTTTAATTAACGGCGTCTTTTTCGAGCAGCATCGGCTTTCTTCTTACGGCGCACACTCGGCTTTTCATAATGCTCCCGCCGACGGGCTTCAGATATTACCCCCGCACGGGCACATTGTTTTTTAAACCTCTTTAAAGCTTTGTCCAAGGTTTCATTTTTACCTATTTTAACTTCTGCCATAACTTTTCCCCCCTCTCCTTAAAACCAGTACCCAGGGACTGTAATACATAGAGCTTATACGCCCCTGCCCTTGGCTATGGTTTGCAGCAAAGGTCTTCCGCCCAGGAGGTGGAGGTGTAGATGAAAAACAATTTGTCCCGCATCAGCGCCACAATTAATAACAATCCGGTACCCCTTGTTGTCCAGGTTAAAAGCTTTGGCTATTTCATTGGCAATCGTATGTAAATAACCAATCAGAGCTTCATCGCTTTTTTCCAAGTCCTTTAGAGTGGGAATGTGCTTGCGCGGAACTACCAGGATATGCACTGGCGCAGCGGGATTGATATCTTTAAATGCAACCGCCTTTTCATCTTCGTAAACAATGTCTGCATCAAGTTCTCGGTTAATTATCTTGCAAAAAACACAATCTGCTGACATGCCGATTCCTCCTGACCGTTATTATAACATAGCTATTTTGCCTTGAGAAGCAAACAAAACTCTTACAAAATAGGTTATTATATGATTCGCGATAAGATCCGCTATTACCTTTTTACGGTAAAAACTTTTTATAA
>PWYU01000118.1 GCA_003567725.1 Syntrophomonadaceae bacterium
CATCTGTTTCTGCTCTGCTGGCTGTTGCTCTCGCTAAACAGGGGTTACGAACGGGCCTACTCGATGCAGATATTACCGGGCCGAGTATCCCTAAGCTTTTTGGATTGAACCGGCAAGCAGAAGTTGAAAACGGCAAAATAAAGCCATCTCTAAGCAGGTTAGGGATCAAGGTAGTTTCGCTGAACCTGCTGTTGCCTCATGAAGATGATCCCGTTGTATGGCGGGGTCCATTGATTGGAGGCGCTGTCAAGCAGTTTTGGACAGATGTTATGTGGGGAGAGTTGGATTACATGATTGTGGACCTGCCGCCGGGTACAGGTGATGCCCCATTAACTGTATTGCAATCATTGCCCTTGGATGGCCTGGTTATTGTTTCTTCTCCTCAGGATTTGGCAGTAATGGTGGTTAAAAAAGCCATAAGAATGGCTCAAATGATGAATGTGCCTATTTTGGGCCTGGTAGAAAATATGAGCGGCATGGTTTGTCCCCATTGTGGGGAAACTATTGAAATGTTTGGCAAAAGCAAGGCTGACGAAGTGGTTGCTGCCACCGATATAGAGCTATTAGGCCGCCTGCCCCTGGATCCAAAACTATCTGAGCTTGGTGATAAAGGCGCAATTGAAGATTATCCTGTAGAAATATTTTCTGATTTAACCAGTAAGATTGACGAAATTAACCTTAAAACAGGTTAATTAACCGGGTGATTAGGAGGAATAAAAAATGAAACTGGCAGTATGTGCAAAAGGTGAAGGGTTAAATGCCGAGGTAGATCAACGCTTTGGGCGCTGTCCTTTCTTTGTGATAGTTGACACTGAAAAAGGTGAAGTTATTGAATCGCTTAGCAATGAGAATGCTCAAGCAGCCGGGGGCGCAGGCCCACAGGCCGCCCAACTGCTGGCAGGCCGGAATATTGAGGCTGTTGTCCTTGGCAATGTCGGTCCCAATGCTATTGAAGCTCTCAAGGCAGCCAGGGTTAAAGTCTATAGCGGTGTGACCGGGACTGTTGAAGATACCCTGAAAAAGTTTTTGGAAGGTAGTTTAAAGCTGGTGGCTGAAGCGACAGTATCATCACATTCAGGTATGCGTAAATAAAAGGAGGTAAATGAATATGATTATAGCAGTGGCAACAGAAAACAATATGGTAGCGCAGCACTTCGGTCGCTGCCCGGAGTACACTCTTTTTAAGCTTGCAGAAAAATCCATAGCTGAGGAGCAAATTATTCAAAATCCCGGCCATGAACCCGGGTTTCTACCGGGCTATCTTGCAGATAAAGGGGTAAAGTGCATTATTGCTGGAGGGATGGGACCACGGGCACAGTCATTGTTTGATGACCATAATATTGAAACCCGTATAGGCGTTGCCGGTCCGGTTAGAGATGTTGTCGAAGCATATTTATCCGGGGAATTAAATTCGGGTCCCAGTGCTTGCGAGCATCCTCATGGCAATCATGGATGCAGCTAAAGAATAAATCAAAATGAATATGGAATGCTAAATTGGAAAGGAGGTATATCTGATGCCAGGTCATGATGCAACAGGTCCTGTCGGTATGGGTCCCGGCACAGGTGGCGGTTTTGGCCCCTGTGGCGCCGGGAGGGGCAGAGCCGGCTGGTTTGGAAGAGGATATGGGCGTGGTATGGGCCGGGGCTTCGGAAGAGGCTTTCGTCGCATGTGGCAGGCTGAGCCCGGCCCCTTCTACGGACCGGCGGTTGTTAGTCCCGAGGAAGAGAAGGCGTACTTGAGAGAACAGAAAGAAATGATAAGGACAGAACTGGAACAGGTGGAAAAAAGGATTGAAGAATTGGAACAGCAGTAACTGTTAAAGCAAACCAACTTACCCCATAGCCCTGTTCAACTCTTTCTTTAGGGAAGGGGTTGAACAGGGCGGGGTTTATTTTTAGCCAAAACCAAATGAGTAAATATTGAAAGACTTGGTTACAGGAAACGAGGAGATAGCATGTTAAACTTGGCTATTGCCAGCGGTAAAGGCGGAACCGGTAAAACTACGATTGCGGTAAATCTGGCTCTTACCCTTGAAAAAGAGAGCACCCCGGTTCAGCTGCTTGATTGTGATGTTGAAGAACCGAATGCTTACCTTTTTCTTAAACCGGAATTTACCCATAAGCAGAGTGTAGGGATACCGGTTCCTTCTATTGATCTGGATAAATGCAGCTTTTGCGGACATTGTGCCGAGGTATGTGCTTTCAATGCACTTGCCGTATTAAAAGATAACGTAATGATTCTTTCCGAGCTTTGTCATGGCTGCGGCAGCTGCGCTTATCTTTGTCCGGAGAAGGCGATAACAGAAAATGATCGTCCGATTGGTATAGTTGAAAGTGGTACGGTTAACAGGATTTTTTTTGCTCATGGTGTGCTTAATCCCGGTGAAGCTATGTCGCCTCCGCTGATTAATGCAGTAAAAGAATTAGGCAGTTCAGATGCATTGAAGATCATTGATGCCCCTCCGGGGACATCGTGTCCTGTGGTTGCAGCAATAAGCGACAGTGATTTTTGCCTGCTGGTTACGGAGCCAACTCCATTTGGCTTGAATGATCTTGACCTGGCTTATCAAATGGTTTCCAGGCTGGGTATTTCGGCCGGAGTAGTCATAAACAGGTCTGATATCGGTGACAGTGAAGTTGAAGATTACTGTTTGAAAAACAAACTTCCCATAGTCCAGAAAATCCCCTGGCACCTGGAAGTTGCCCGTTATTATGCCCGTGGGGAGCCGGCTGTAAAGCATCTTCCCGAATGGCAGCTCCTCTTTAAGGAATTATATGAAAATATTTTAAGCCTTTGGGAAGGAGCTGTCCGAAAGTGAAAAAGATTACGATTATAAGTGGCAAAGGCGGGACGGGAAAAACTTCTCTTGTCGGCTGCTTTGCTTCTCTTGCCGGTGGAAAAGCAGTTCTTGTAGACGGAGATGTGGATGCAGCAAATCTAAGCCTGATCACAAAACCGGTCCGGCTCGAAGAGCATGAATTTTGGGCATCAAAAGTTGCCAATATTAACCTGGATAGCTGTGAGGATTGCGGATTATGTTTAGAACTCTGCAGGTTTGATGCAATATCCGGGGATTATGTAGTTAATCCGGTTGCCTGTGAAGGATGCGGTTTCTGTTATTATGCCTGCCCTTATGATGCAATCCGAATGAATGATAAACTTTCAGGAAACTGGTTTGTTTCGCAAACTCCGTATGGCAGCCTGGTTCACGCCCGTCTGGGCATAGCAGAAGAAAATTCGGGGAAATTGGTTACAACCATACGCAATAAGGGAGAAGAACTGGCGGAATCGGAAAAGAAAGATTACCTGGTTATTGATGGCCCCCCGGGAATAGGATGTCCGGTTATCGCTGCAATATCCGGGGTTGAAGCCGCTTTAATAGTAACTGAACCTACAGTATCCGGGATTCATGACCTGGAAAGAATTCTCGCTGTTTGCAGGCATTTCGGGGTTGAAGCGTCTGTTTGTATTAATCGCTACGATCTTGGAGAGGAGCAATCAGGAATAATAGAAGATTACTGCTTGGGGGAAAATGTGCTGCTGGCCGGTAAAATTCCTTTTGATCGTGCCTTTGTCCGTTCCATGATACAGGGAGTCCCTGTGGTTGAATATAAAGATGGATCGTTATCGGAAAAGATTAACGCTGTATGGGAAAGCGTAAATCTTTTATAAGCGATACAGTTTTAAATAAAAATTTGATAAAATAATTGAAAGCAAATTAATAAACTTAGAGGGGTTTAAAAAATGCCGCGCCCCTTTAAGCCTCGTCGGGTAAGTTCACTTCCTCGTTACATATATTTTAAACCAACAGGAATCCCGATGCCCTTATTGGAGGAACTAGTACTGGCGATTGATAAAGTTGAAGCACTGCGTTTAAAAGATATTGAGAAGCTTGAACAGCACAAGTGTGCGGAAAGTATGGATGTTGCCCAGAGTACACTGCAGCGAATCCTGGTTTCCGCACGTGAAAAGTTGACCAGAGCCATTATTGAAGGCAGGGCCCTGCGCATCCATGGTGATCCATACGCTCTGAGCAGTGACCAGTTATGTCCACGCTGCCGCCGCCGCAGAAAAGATGCGGGTAATGCAACATCGCAGCAGCAGGACTGCCCGGAATGTAATATTGATTCCACTGCATAAATTGGCATTTTAGAATCAACTTGCCCCCCTGCTACTGCCTGCAAACTTACAATGATTACCCAAAATAGCATTATTTCTTGCCAGTAAATGCAGTTGTAGCAATATAATAACCCAAACTTGGGTTATTATCACATTTAGCCGTTAACATAGTTGCTCAGGATATTTCTAAAGAAGGAACTAACAAGTCATGGAAACATTAAAAGTCTCCGCAAAATCTAATCCTAATTCTTTAGCAGGTGCATAATGTCATAGGGACGGTTCTTTTGACATTATTTTTCTTACAGCTTCCCTGTTTTGCTCCAGTATGGCTGCAATTTCCCTCAGTGATAAATCCGATTTTTTTGTCAGTTCAAGTACCAGATCCTCAAGTAGGGGCCTGTTTTCTTTGTTTTTTAATTTGCATTTATTAATCCCGGCCTCTTTAAGGTAATTATCTGCCATTATCCTGGCCTCTTCTGGTGAGAGCTCTTTTACATCAATAAAATATTCCTCTGTTTTTTCTTTATGAAATTCGATAAAGGCTTTTATTGCATTTTCTGGTTCATTTGATGATAACTGCAGAATTTCTTTTATGCCAGGTTTATTAGCGCAGTTCACGTTTAAATAATTTTTATAACTGCTCCATTTATATGAATTTAAGTCTGAGATCCCGGCTTTCACCGGATTCCTGTGCACATAGCGAACTGCTGCTAATAGCCGTTTTTCATTTTCGATAACTTCGCTTTTGTATCGATCCTGAAATACATGGCCTATCCTATCATATTTTTTATTGTAATAAGAGGCATAACTGGTGCCTATTCTTTTCATAGTCTGCGAGATTGGAGCAATGCCTTCTCTGACAATTAGATGCAGATGGTTGTCCATGATACAAAATGCATGGAGAACAGCTTCATCGACGCCGATTTTATTATGAATTATTTCTGTAATCTTATCTTTGTCTTCAATGCTGTTAAAAATCTTGTGGCGATTATTGCCTCTCAACATGATATGGTAAAAAGCGGTTTCACTTTTCACCCTGGCAATCCTAGGCATAAGGGTTTCCTCCTAAATTTAAAATGCTGTCAAAAGAACCGTCCCTTTGACATTAATGCTGGCGGTCCAGGCTCCGGCATTGTATTGCTTCGGCGATGTGGGGGGCATCAATTACTTCTGAGCTGTTCAAATCGGCGATAGTGCGGGCTACCCTGATGATGCGGTCGTGGGCGCGCATGGAAAGGCCCAGGCTTTGGAAAGCCTGGTGGAGGAGGCTGCGGGCCGCCGCAGAAAGAGGGCAGTACTGTTTAAAATATTTAGAGCGCAGCTGGGCGTTGGTGGTTGCCGCTAGATCTTTGTAGCGCACCCGCTGTCTTGAGCGGGCCGCTTCCACCCGGCTTCTGATTTTTGCCGAAGCTTCGCCTTCTTCTTTGTCTTCCAGTTGTTCATATTTAATAGCCGGCACCTCCACGTGGAGATCGAGGCGGTCCATCAAAGGGCCGGATAGTTTGCTCCGGTAGCGCAGGATCTGGTTCGGGCTGCAGCGGCATTCCAGGCGGGGGTCGCCGTAGTTGCCGCAGGGGCAGGGGTTCATTGAGCCGATGAACATGAAATCAGCCGGGTAGGTAACCGTGGCCGTAAGGCGGGTAACGGTCACTTCCCTGTCTTCAAGCGGTTGCCTTAAAGCTTCCAGGATCTCCCGGCTGTATTCGGGCATTTCATCAAAAAAGAGGACGCCTAGATGGGCCAGGGTTACTTCACCGGGCCGGGGAGCCTTGCCGCCACCGATTACTCCGGCCATAGAGGCGCTGTGGTGGGGGCTGCGAAAGGGACGCCCGTTTTTTAGCGGACGAGTAGGGTTTAACTGGCCGGCAACACTGTGAATCCGGGTTATTTGCAGCACTTCATCGCTGGTGGGAGCGGGGAGAATTGAAGGGATCCTGCGGGCCAGCATTGTTTTTCCGCTGCCCGGAGGGCCGTAAAAGAGCAGGTTGTGGGCTCCGGCGGCCGCTATTTCTAAGGCCCGCTTGGCCGTTTCCTGGCCTTTGACTTCCTTGAAATCAAGTTCTGAGTTTGTATTTATATCTGAATCCCTGAATAACGGTCGGGCCGGAAGCAGATTTTCTTCGCCGCGCAGATGCCGGACCAGCTGGGCCAGGGTGGTTAACCCGAATATCTTAATGTTGTTGGCCAGCGCCGCTTCCGGCCCATTTGCTTCAGGGAGGTAGAGAGCTTTGTCGCAGTGGGATGCAAGACCGGCCATGGACAGTGCTATGGCCAGGGTGCCGTTGATACCACGCAAATTACCGTCCAGAGAAAGTTCGCCGATAAAAACACCGGTTTCCAGATTTTCAGTGCGGGGAATTTGCCCGGTTGCGGCCAGAAAACCGACCGCAATGGCAAGATCAAAAGAGGAGCCTTCTTTTTTCAGGTCTGCCGGGGCCAGGTTTACTGTGACCCGTTTATAGGGAAAGTCAAATCCGCTGTTGCGGATTGCGGCCCGGACTCTTTCTTTGGCTTCTCTTACAGAGGCATCGGGCAATCCAATGATGTCAAAGGCAGGAAGTCCGTCTGTGATATCGACTTCTATTTCAAGCGGTATTCCTTCAATGCCAACAATGGTGCAGGAATCTACTTTAGCTAACATGTGCTATTTTCCCTCCGGTAATATTATATTTAGTTCATTTTTGCAACAAGCAGGAGAATCAATATTAAAAATCGTAATTATAATATATAAGCTTTTAAATACCTGAAAGGAGGAGTACTGTATGGATAAATGGGAATGCGAAGTATGTGGTTATGTTTACGATCCCTCTGAAGGAGATAGCGATGGGGGTATCGCCTCGGGCACTCCTTTTGAAGAGCTCCCAGATGACTGGGTCTGCCCGGTTTGTGGGGCAGGGAAGGATGAATTTAAAAAGTTGTAGTATTAAAAAAAGGTTCATAAAATCAGGAGGGATTTAATCCTCCTGATTTTATTATTTCTGATCTTGCTCTGGGTCCAATCCCAGTTCTTTAACCAGGTGCACCACTCCGACCACCTGTTTTAATTCCAGGACGAAGGCTATGCCCGTTGCCGGTTTATTCAGGTTGCCGGCTTTGATTATGGCATCTAAAACCTTTTCAGTTTTGTGGTCCTGGATTATTGTAAAAATTATATCTTTTTCCGGCTCGATAGGAATACCCAGCAGCTGTTTCTTTTCATGAATACCCTTACCCCGGGCCGGTATAATAGTTGCCCCTTCTGCTCCGGCCTCATTGGAGGCCTTGATGATCCTCTCGGAGCAACCTTTTTTGACGATAGTTACAATTAAATCATGCTTTGGTATCTGGGTCATGACCATTACCCTCCTTGTCATAAGTTTCGTTATTTGTCGATCTATGCTCAGTTTCAAAGCTGCCGGGATCTTCTTTCTGATCCCGGTTCCAGTCATTTTCATCCTCGTTTAACTGCCCGCTTGATTCTTCGTTTGAAACACCCCGCTGATCATTATTTGCACCCTGCTCCGGTTGATTATCCGGCGGCAATGATTTTTCAGATCCCGGTTCCGGCAAATCCGAAACCACTCCATTTTCTTCTTCCTGATCCTGATCATCTTCATCAGGTTCATCGGTAGGGTAGATAAACCCGAGCAGCATGACCATAATAATCGGGGCCAGGGCTACCAGGGCAATCAAGCCGAAACCGTCTATTACGGCATCCCGCCCTTCAATTACATCGGCGGCGCCCACAGCCAGGGCCATGATAAAGGTGACGGTCATCGGGCCGGTAGCCACTCCGCCGGAATCAAAAGCAACGGCGGTAAAAGAAGGCTGTGAGAAAAACATTAAAATTATGGCCAACAGGTAGCCGGGGATGATGATGTAGTAAAAGGGAATGCCGTAGACTATCCTGGTCATCCCAAGGGCGATGAAAATACCCACCCCCAGGCATAAAGTGTATAGTATAATATTGCTTTTAATATAACCGCTGGAATTCTCTTCTACCTGGTTGCTGAGGATACGTACGGCCGGTTCAGCCATGGTGGCAACAAAACCAAGGATAAAGCCCAGGGGAATCAGGATCCATTTATTTGGCAGGTTGCCCAGGATTGCCCCCATTTCAGAGCCGACGGGCATGAACCCGGCATTAACGCCCTGGAGGAAAAGGGTCAGGCCGGCAAAGGCAAATAACACCCCTACCAGGACCCTGATCATCATTTCTTTAGGCAATTTATAAATCAGCATGAAGAACAGGAAGAAAACCAGGATTGGGCTTAAGGCAATTAAGACCTCTAACAGTATTTCGCCAAAACCTTGAAATATATAACTGAGGTTCAACCGTAAATCACCCCCAGGATCAGGACCCCAATCACCGGCCCTATAGAAGCCAACCCGATCAACCCGAAAGTATCCGAAACAGTTGATTTTCCTCCCAATACCGAAGTGGCCCCCACTCCGAAGGCCAGGATAAAGGGAACGGCCATGACCCCCGTAGTGACCCCCCCGGCATCAAAAGATATGGCCACGAATTCTTCAGGCACCCAAAAAGACATTACCAGGATAATGACGTAGCCGGCGGCTAAAGGGTAGTGTATTGGTATGCCGAGCAGGATTCTCAGTATGGCTAGCGATACAAAAAAACCGACTCCCAGGGAAACGGCAATAATTAAGATTACACCTTCGATAGAGCCGCCTGAAGCTGTATCTACCAGAGGAGCAAGCACCCAAACTGCTGGTTCGGCTATGGTGAATACAAGACCAAAAATAAACGCTGCTACCAGTAAAATGAAAAGCGAAGCGCGGGAAACCAGTTCTGAACCGATCATTTCACCGATCGGTAGTAAGGCCACCCTGACCCCGACCAGGAAAAGAAAGAGGCCGGTTATTACCAGCAGAGCGCCGGAGATAAATTGCCAGAACAAGCTCATTGGGGCCTGGAGGAAAAACAACAGGATTAAAGAAACCACCACAACAATGGGGAGAGTGGCCTGCAGAACTTCCAATAAAATTTCTTTTACATCTTTGATCATTTTATAATCACCATTAGTTTATTAATCCGTCCTGGTTTAATATCTCACATAAATAGACTTCTACCCTTGGAACAATGCTAAATTAATCAGCCTATCCTGTCCAGTTAATTGGATATCTAGTTTAATGGTATGCCTGATGTAAACTGGTGTTCTATAAACACACATTCAATTTGTTACAGTTTATCTTTTTCAACCGACTTTCAATTAAGCTTAAGTTTACAGTGCTAATATCTATTAGCAGCTCCAGTTGAATATATTCAGAAAAGTTACAATTAATGTGTCACTGAGGAATAACAAACATATCTTATTTAAAATTATGAATCCTGTCAAGAAAATTTTTAACCAGATATGGTGTGATTTACCTTTAAAGATAAATCTAAAAAAAGTATTTTGGTTTCACATGGAAGTGGAACAGGGCTAAAAAATATGTTATGATGCGCTTTAGTAAAATGCTTATATGGAGAAAGGAAAAGAAGGCTATGGATGATTTTTTCTCTTTGGAAAACACCCTTAAAGAACCCGACCAAAAGTGGTTGGAACTTCTTAAGAATGAACTTAATTCCCAGCAATTTGAATTTGCCACCACTGAAGATCCAGCCTTACTCGGACTGGCCGGACCCGGATCAGGCAAAACCCGCGCTTTAATATATCGAGCGGCTCACCTGATCAAATCCGGTATTGAACCAGAACAGCTTCTGTTGCTAACATTTACCAACAAGGCTGCCGGAGAAATGAAAGAGCGCCTTGAGAGTTTAATTGGATTTTTGCCCCGTGCTTTATGGGCAGGCACTTTTCATAGCATTGGGTCACGCATTTTAAGAAGACATGCGGATCGGTTGGGTCGAACACCTAACTTTACTATTTTAGATGAAGATGACAGCAGAACAGTTTTAAAACAGATCTTGGGCACAACAGATATCAATGACGAAGATCGTAAATTACTAATGAAACGGGGTCTCCTGGGCAGAATTATCAGCCAGTCCCGCAATTCAGGTTTAAGTATCAAAGAAGTTATGGAAGAAGATTACCCGTACAGGCTGGAGTATCTGGAAAATATCAGCCAGGTTGGCGAATTGTACGAGCAGAAAAAAAGGGAAAGCAATGCCTTTGATTTCGATGATTTACTGCTTTATTGGCTGGATCTCTTTGAAAACCACCCCTTGATTCGGAATCAGTACCGGAAACGATTCAAACATGTGTTGGTTGACGAATTCCAGGATACCAATATTGTCCAGGCCAGAATTATTGAACTTTTTTGCGGTGCCAGTTCAATCTGTGTTGTCGGCGACGATGCTCAGTCAATTTATGCTTTCCGCTATGCTAACATTGGCAATATATTAACATTCCCTGAAAAATATGAACGCTGCCAGATTGTGCGTATGGAACAGAATTATCGCAGCAGCCCGGAAATTGTTGAATTAGCCAATACACTGATCAGCTATAACCGGGATCAATTGCCAAAAACCCTTTTCTCAAATAATCCACCTGGAGAAAAACCGGTGGTGGCCAAAGTTTTTGATGCTCGCCAGGAAGCTTCTTTTGTGCTTCAAAATATCTGGGAATTGCAAACAAGAGGCGTTGCTTTGAATGATATAGCTGTGTTGTACCGCAGCTCATATTTAACACCGGAAGTGGAGTTTGCCCTTTCACGAAAAGGAATCAATTACCGAACTTACGGAGGGGTTAAATTTTTTCAAAAAGCTCATATTAAAGATATATTGGCCTATCTCAAAATTATTTACAATCCCTATGATGAAAACTCATGGCGCCGGATAGCTACTCTTCAAAAAGGGGTAGGGCAGGCTTCTTTTGATAAACTATGGTCCAGGTTAAAAACCCATGATAAACCGCTTGAGGCAATCCTTAGCGGTCATGAAAAACCAACAAGAGGAAAGGAAGGTTGGGAAGCTTTAAAGATTACCCTGGAGTTAATCCAAAAAAGTGATCAGGATAACGTTCCGGCCCTGATAGACATAATTCTTGATGCCAATTACGATCTGATCTTAAAACAAAACTATCCAGATCAATACGAAGATCGATTTCGCGGTATTGAAAGACTGGCAATTTATGCCGAGCGTTTTGAAAATCTATCTGCTTTTTTAGAATCATTAGCCCTTGAAGAATCTGTTTTTGCAGACACAAGCACTGGCAATTTACATTGGAGTGAGCAATTAACCCTTTCAACTATTCATAGTGCCAAAGGTAAAGAGTGGGACAGTGTTTTTATTATCGGTATGAACCAGGGTCAGTTTCCTAGTCAGCGGGTAGGGCATGCCGCTCTGGATGAAGAAAGACGGCTTTTGTATGTGGCTGCGACCAGGGCAAAGCGGCACTTGTTTTTGAGCACATATATCGAAGATTACCGCAATTACGGTGCTACCTCAGAAGGGCCTTCTCAATTTTTAAAAGAGCTGCCCCCGGAGTGCTACCAATTAATTGATTTAGATAATGGTTTTTAAGCTCCAACGGGTGAACTCCCACAGCGACAACTGGAAATTCATAAATATATGGACACTTCGCCAGCAGGTATAGTATAATACCAATTAATTTTACTTTCCAAGATTGCAGGAGGTTCGGGATGCCAAGAATTGAAATTTACGATACAACATTAAGAGACGGTGCACAGCGGGAAGGGGTATCCTTATCGGTATCTGATAAATTGAAAATAGCCGAAAAGCTTGATGAATTCGGGGTAAAATATATTGAAGGTGGTTGGCCTGGTTCTAACCCCAAGGACATTGAGTTTTTCAAAAAAGCTTCTAGCTTAAAATTAAACAATGCCCGGCTTTGTGCTTTTGGCAGTACCCGCAGACCCGGCGAGCCCGTAAGCGATGATCCTAACATCAAGGCCCTAATAGAAGCTGGCACAGAAACAGTGACAATATTTGGGAAAAGCTGGGATTTTCATGTCCATGACGCATTAAAGACCACCCTTGAAGAAAACCTGGCTATGATTGAAGAAAGTATAGCTTACCTGAAATCTTTAGGCAAAGAAATTATTTATGATGCCGAGCATTTTTTTGACGGCTATAAGGCCAATCAGGAATATGCCCTTTCCACTCTTGAGGTTGCAGCCAAAGGTGGAGCTGATATAATTGTTCTTTGTGATACCAACGGTGGGCTCATGCCCTGGGAACTATCAGCCATCTTAAACGTTGTTAAAGAGAAGGTTACGAAGCCTTTAGGCATTCATGTTCACAACGATGCTGATATGGCAACAGCAAATTCCCTGCTTTCAGTTCAAGAAGGGATTACCCACATTCACGGAACGGTCAATGGATATGGAGAGCGCTGCGGCAATGCGAACTTATGCACAATTATCCCCAACCTCCATTTTAAAATGGGGCTCCAGGTAATATCTGAAAAACAGCTGCAAAGCCTTACCAAGCTATCCCGTTATGTAGCTGAACTGGTCAACATTGCCCCGCCCGATCAACAACCATATGTCGGGTTTAATGCTTTTGCTCATAAAGGGGGCGTTCACATTGATGCAGTCAGTAAAAAACCGGCAACTTATGAACATGCCAACCCGGAACTGGTAGGCAACCAGCGCCGAATCCTGGTTTCAGAGCTGGCCGGGAGAAGCAGCATTACTATAAAGACGAATGATTATGCCTATCATTTGGACAAAAACCAGCCTGAAACGGCTTCAGTTCTGCAAAAAATAAAAGAAATGGAACATTATGGTTATCAATTTGAAGGGGCCGAAGGTTCTTTTGAGCTGCTGGTTTTAAAAATGATGAAATCTTACCAGCCGTTATTCAAGCTGGAAGGTTTTAGGGTGATTATAGAAAAGCGGGAGGATGGTCAGCTTTACTCGGAAGCAACTATTAAAGTCCGCGTGGGTAATGTGCAAATCCATACTGCAGCTGAAGGTAATGGCCCGGTAAATGCGCTGGATAATGCCTTGCGAAAAGCTTTGGAAGAAGTATATCCGGACTTGAAAAAATTCAAGCTTACTGACTTTAAAGTACGGGTTATTGACGGAGTTGACGGTACCGGTGCTCAGGTTAGGGTGCTTATTGAAACCAGGGACGAACATAAGAGCTGGGGCACTGTAGGGGTATCACCAAATGTGATCGAAGCCAGCTGGATAGCCCTGATGGACAGTCTGGAATATGGATTAATCTGCCGCAGGTTGCCGGAATTTAAAGAAGCTAAAGATGTCTTAGATCGACTAAAAGAGCGTCAGGTTTAATGACTGGACTTTAATTCAGAAATCATTAAGTGATGATTTGCTTTAATGTACTAAATACCCAGGCCTTTATTAAGGTCTGGTTATTCATGTAAATTCATGAATATGAGGTGAAGGCAGGTTGACAAAAATAGAACAGGAAGAACTGTTATATCTTAATGCTCTTAATTGCATGCCTTTTCTCGGCCCGAGACGCATAACAGCTTTAATTGACTTCATGGGTTCAGCAACACAGGCCTGGCATGCGCCTGAACAGAAGGTTAAACAGTTTGAAGATTTGAAGAGCTTAGCATCCAGGTTTATTGAAGAGAAAAGAAAAATTGATCCTCTTACTGAATGGGAACAGCTTGGGAAAAATAACATAAAATGCATAGTTACCGGATCACCTGAATATCCGGCGCTTTTAAAGCAGTTGCCCTGCCCACCACCTGTACTCTATTATCGCGGCAATTTTAAAGATGAAGGCAGCCGGGCTGTAGCGATTGTTGGAAGCAGGCGTGCTACTTTTTACGGTAAAGAAGTGGCTCATCGCCTGGCCGGAGAGCTAACCGCGGCTGGTATAAGCATTGTTAGCGGGATGGCTTTGGGTATTGATACAGCTGCTCATTTGGGTTGCCTGGAAAACAATGGGTATACCATGGCTGTACTGGGCTGTGGGCTTGACCACTGTTATCCGCCCGGAAATGTCGATTTGATGGAGCAGATTGCCCATTCAGGTGCGGTGATCAGTGAGTTTCCTTTAGGGACCAAGCCTTTGCCCGGTCATTTTCCGCAGCGCAACCGCATCATCAGCGGACTTTCATTGGGTACCGTTGTCGTTGAGGCTACAGCAAAAAGTGGTTCTCTAATAACGGCTAATTTTGCTTTAGAAGAAAACAGGGAAGTATTTGCCGTGCCGGGTAACATTGGCAGCCCGTATAGCCGGGGTTGTCATCAGCTGATTAAAGAAGGAGCTCACCTGGTTGAATCCGCGTCCGATATTCTAAATGAAATCATAGTTGATCACCCGGTTGAGGAGCAATTAGCTATAGATCGTGTTGCTTTAGCTTTAAATAGTGAAGAAAAGATTGTTCTCAGCTTAATTCCCTATCAGCCAATGCACATTGATGACATCATTAAAGCTTGCCGTAATCCGGCTTCAGAGATAATAACCACCCTTTTATCACTTGAATTGAAAAAGCTGGTTCGCCAAACGCCTGGCAAATATTTTTGCCGAATTTGACAAATGTGATAAAATACCTTCCGGAGAGTTAATACAGGGAACCTTTTCTTAAATCAAGGAGCGTTAATTAATCATGAACCTGGTTATAGTTGAATCACCAACTAAAGCAAGAACCATAAAAAAGTTTCTCAGCAAAAATTACCAGGTCCTTGCCTCTAATGGGCATCTTATCGATCTGCCCAAAAGCAAACTGGGTGTTGATGTTGAAAACGATTTTTCACCTCGCTACATTACCATCAGGGGTAAGGGAAGAATTTTAAAAGATCTTAAAAGCAAAGCAAAAAAAGCAAAAAAAGTTTTTCTTGCCGCCGACCCTGACCGGGAAGGTGAAGCAATATGCTGGCATATTAGTCGAGCTTTGGATTTAGATCAAGCAAAACCTCACCGGGTAGAGTTTAATGAAATAACCAAGGATAAAGTTAAGGAAGCTTTTAAGAATCCCCGCTTGATTGACTACAGCAGGGTGGATGCCCAGCAGGCCAGACGCATTCTCGATCGGTTGGTTGGTTATTCTATCAGCCCACTTCTGTGGCGTAAAATAAGAGGCGGCCTCAGTGCCGGAAGGGTTCAATCAGTAGCGGTCCGCTTAATTTGCGACCGCGAGGAGGAAATAAGCAGCTTTGAACCTCAAGAGTACTGGAGCCTAAAAGCCCATCTCCGTGAAAAAAAATCAAAAAGCCGTTTTAAAGTATCTTTAGAAAAACAAAATAAAAAGAAGCTTGAACTAAAGAATAAAACCGAAACTGATCGGGTTATTGAAGCTGTTGGCAGTGAAAAATATGTAGTAGATAAAGTCAAAAAAAGTCAGCGGAAACGAAAACCTTTTGCGCCTTTTACCACCAGCAGTCTTCAACAAGAAGCTTCGGCCAAACTTGGCTTTACCAGCCGTAAAACTATGAGTATAGCTCAGCAACTCTATGAAGGTATTAACTTAGGCTCCGGGGAAACTGTCGGTCTGGTAACCTATATCAGGACCGATTCCAGTAGAGTTTCCAATCAGGTTCAATCAGAGGCCCGTTCTTTGATATCAGATAAGTACGGCGGCGAATTTTTACCTGAAAAACCCCCTTTCTATAAATCCGGCAAAGGAGCCCAGGACGCTCATGAAGCGATTCGACCTACTTCGATCAAGCGAGAGCCAAAGCTAATAAAAAAATATCTGAGCAGGGACCAGTACCGTCTGTACACCTTAATCTGGAATCGTATGGTGGCCAGCCAGATGAACCCTGCTGTTTACGATCAGGTGCGGGTCGATATTCAGGCCGGCGATTATACATTTAAAGCAACCGGTTCTACCCTACGATTCCAGGGATTCCTGGTTTTATATCAAATCGAAGACGCTGAAGAAGAAACCTTACTACCGGATTTGGAAGAAGGGCAGGAGCTTAGCTTGCTGGAGCTTGTACCCGAACAACACTTCACCAAGCCGCCTCCCCGCTATAATGAAGCATCCCTGATCAAAACGTTAGAAGAAAAAGGTATCGGGCGCCCCAGTACTTACAGCCCTATTATTGAAACAATTCAAAGCAGGGGTTATGTGATTAAGGATAACAAAGCTTTTATGCCCACTGAAGTTGGTTTTGTAGTGGTTGATTTAATGATTAGCTATTTCCCCGAAGTTATCGATGTTGATTTTACAGCCAGGCTGGAACAGCGTTTGGATGGAGTTGAAGAAGGTAAAGAACAGAGCTTGAAAGTCCTTAACGATTTTTATCACGGTTATTTTAAAGATCGTTTAAGCGAAGCAGATAAAAAAATAGAAAAAGTTGATTTAACCCCTGAAGTTAGCGAAGAAACCTGTCCTAAATGCGGAGAAAACCTGATTTTTAAGCACGGCCGATTTGGACGATTTTTGGCCTGTCCTTCTTTCCCCGATTGCAAATATACCAAAAAAGTAGTTAAAGAAACCGGTATAACCTGTCCTGTTGATGGAGGGATGATCGTTGAAAGACGATCCAGAAAAGGAAGGACTTTTTATGGCTGTAATAATTATCCGGAATGTACTTATTCTTTATGGAATAAGCCTGTTCAAGAAAAGTGCCCGCAGTGCAGTGCGATTATGACAGAGGTCAGAAAAGGCAAGAAAAAAGTGATCCGCTGCTCCAATAAAGAATGTAGTTATGAGCAGAAGCCGGTAAAGGTGAAGGCTACTGCTTCCTGGTAAATTAATAGCGATTTGAATAGGTAGAATTTTTAAAAAAACAAGCCTATTTGCTTGCATACGGTGAATAGTTGTGTTAGGATAATATGGGTGTTGCGTTGTGAAAATAAATTATTGTCTTGATCATTTTTTAAATTACCTGATGGTTAATAAAAACGCTTCACCTTTGACTTTACAGGCATACAGGAATGATTTAATCCAATTTTTTGAATTGGGTGCTGTAAGCCGGGCTGATGAGATTAATGTAAACCACCTTACGGTCAGAGGCTACCTGGCCTGGTTAAAACAGAAAAATTATTCGCGTCGGTCAATTGCCCGCAAGTTATCTGCGACGCGTTCTTTTTTGTTTTTTTTAAAAAAAGAAGGTGTAATAGAAGGTGGAAAATGGTCGGCGGTAACCCGCCCAAAGATTGAAAAAAATCTACCCAGGTTTCTTTACCGGCATGAAGTTGAAGCCTTGCTCGAGGCACCTGATGGCCGTACTGCATTAGGTTTTCGCGATAAGACTTTGCTGGAATTAATATATGCTTCCGGGCTCAGGGTAGGCGAGCTGGTTAATATAAAGCCTTCTAATCTGCAGCTTGAAGAAAGATTGATTAAAGTTCTTGGAAAGGGAAATAAAGAAAGGATTGTTCCGGTTGGCACCGTTGCGGCTGAATTGATTATGGAGTACCAAAAGGAGGTCCGGCCCCTTTTGGCTTTAAAGAATAAGGAAGGCCATGTCTATGAAGAGCTGTTTTTGAACAGATGGGGAAATCCGCTAAGTGATCGAGGAGTAAGATATATATTTCGCAAATATATTCAGCAGGTTTCTCATAAAGAAGGAATTACTCCCCATTCTTTAAGACATTCTTTTGCCACACATTTGCTTGAAGGCGGTGCAGATTTAAGGGTAGTACAAGAGATGCTTGGACATGTCAGTATCTCGACAACTCAGATTTACACCCATATTACCAGGGAGCGGTTGAGTGAAGTATACCACTCAGCTTTTCCCCGAAAATAGTTGAAAAAGGCGGCTTTAAAATGTACAAAGGGACAACCATTGTAGCAGTTAAAATAGAAAATCAAGTTGCTGTTGCCGGAGACGGACAGGTTACTTTTGGTAACAATACTATTGTAAAACATGGGGCTCGTAAAGTACGCCGCCTTTATGAAGGTAAAATCATTGCCGGCTTTGCTGGAGCTGTAGCTGATTCTTTAACTCTCTGCGAAAAGCTGGAAGGTAAATTAGAAAGTTATCAGGGCAATTTGATCCGAGCAGCAGTGGAACTGGCTAAAGAGTGGCGAACCGATCGGGTTTTAAGAAGACTGGAAGCATTAATGGTTGCTGCCAGTAGTGATGCTATCTTGATTATTTCTGGAACGGGTGAGGTTATAGAACCTGATGATGGAATTGCCGCAGTCGGCTCTGGGGCCGCTTATGCCCAGGCAGCTGCTAAAGCCCTGATCCGTAATTCAGATCTTCCTCCTTCCCAAATTGCGGGGGAAGCATTAAAAATTGCCGCTGAAATTTGTGTTTATACAAACGATAATATAATTGTAGAAGAACTTTAGAAAGGTTTGATAGTCTGGTATGTCAAAAGAAGAGCTTACTCCTATTGAAATAGTAAATGAACTCGATCGTTTTATCATTGGTCAAACTGATGCTAAACGTTGTGTTGCGGTAGCCCTTCGCAACAGGTATCGCCGTCAGCAGCTGGATGAGGCTTTACAGGAAGAGATTATTCCTAAAAATATAGTGATGATTGGTCCTACCGGCGTTGGCAAAACCGAATTGGCCAGACGCCTGGCTCGCCTGGTTAAAGCTCCTTTTGTTAAGGTTGAGGCCACCAAGTTTACAGAGGTCGGTTATATCGGCCGAGACGTGGAGTCAATGGTAAGGGACCTGGTGGAAACCGCTGTCAGGATAGTTCAGAATGAGCGAATGATCGAAGTTAAGGATAAAGCAACGAAAAATGCCAATGATAAGCTGGTAGATATCATTGCTCCACTGCCGAAAAAGAAAAGTAAATCTGCCAATCCCCTGGGATTCCTTTTTCAGGCGGCTCCGCCCCAGGAAGAAAATACAACCGGGGCAGAAGAAGAAAGCTTTGCTGAAAGAATGCAGCGGGCCAGAGAAGAGCAGCGTAAAGTGAAGGAACGGCTTTTAAAGGGTGAGTTGGAAGAACAAATGGTAGAAATTGAAGTTGAGGAACGAAAAATGCCCATAGGCGATCTGTTTAGCGGTCAGGGAATGGAAGAAATGGGTATTAATCTGCAGGATATGCTGGGCAATATCATGCCGGCTAAAAAGAAAAAGCGCCGCGTTCCTGTTAAAGAAGCCAGAACTATTCTAGAACAAGAGGAAGCGCAGCGTTTAATTGATATGGATGCCGTAACTAGTGAAGCTTTGAAAAAAGCAGAACAGTTGGGAATAATATTTCTTGACGAAATTGACAAAATTGCCGGTAAAGATTATCATGGATCTGGTCCGGATGTTTCTAGAGAAGGGGTGCAACGGGATATACTGCCAATTGTTGAAGGGTCAACAGTTGTTACAAAATACGGTTCGGTAAAAACTGATCATATCCTTTTTATTGCAGCAGGAGCGTTTCATATGACTAAACCATCAGACCTGATTCCCGAATTGCAGGGAAGGTTCCCGATCAGGGTTGAGTTGAACAGCCTGACTGAAGAGAACTTTAAACAAATTCTTACTGAACCGAACAATGCTTTAATTAAACAGTACAAATCATTATTGGAAACGGAAGGGGTGAAGTTAACATTTACTGATGAAGCAATTGAAGAAATTGCCATGACTGCCTGCCTGTTAAATCAAGAGATGGAAAACATCGGAGCCAGGCGGTTGCATACCATAATGGAAAAAGTTCTTGAAGATCTTTCATTTGATTTGCCTAACCAGGTGGAAGTGCAAGAAGTAACAGTTGATCGGGAATACGTGCAAAGCAAACTGCACAAGGTGGTTAAAGATAAAGATTTAAGTAAATATATATTATAAATATAAGTGAAGAAAGGTGGTTGAAAGACGTGATTTCTTCTCCGTTGTTAGAAAAAACTCGTCGGATTAACAAAATTCTCCAGAAAAGCGCAGGCCAGCATGTAAATTTTAAAGATGTTGCTGAAGTTCTTGAAAACGTAATTCATGCCAATGTCTACATTGCCTCCAGGCAGGGAAAAATTTTAGGCTGGTCTTTAGTCGATGAGTTTGAATGTGAATTAATGGTTAATAGTGTTTTAAATGAAGGCGGTTTTCCCAAGGATTACAATGAATTTCTATTAAAAGATGACGAATCTCGAGTCAACTTAAGGCAAAAAACTAATGACTGCGTTTTTATAGATGAAGAGCGATGCCTTTTTGCCAACAAAATTACAACCGTCATTCCTATAATTGGCGGTGGGGAACGCCTCGGGACTTTACTGCTGGCTCGTTTCAACGAACTGTTTGATGCTGAAGATTTGATTCTGGCTGAAACCGGAGCAACTGTTGTTGGCATGGAGATCCTGAGATCCAAATCTGATGAGATAGAAGAAGAAGCCCGTAACAAGGCCGTTGTCCAGCTTGCTGTTGCTACTCTTTCTTATTCTGAACTGGAAGCAGTTGAGCATATATTTGAGGAACTGGGTGGGAATGAAGGCCTCCTGGTGGCAAGTAAGATTGCTGATCAGCTTGGTATAACCCGTTCTGTGATTGTTAACGCCCTGCGTAAATTCGAAAGCGCCGGGGTTATTGAATCACGTTCCCTGGGTATGAAAGGAACTTTCATCAAGGTTTTGAATCCCTTCCTTCTTGATTACCTGCAAAAAAAATCTAAGCCTTATTAAAAAGAAACAGTAAACAGATAAAATGCTTACTACAGGCAGCCCTGCACTATGGGGGCTGCCTTGCTGCATTTTTGATTGCCATTGATAATTTTTCTAAAAAAAGGATTTTAATCTTGTATGGAAAATATATTCCACTAAGTATATTTCATTATATCATTCTTAATTACCAAACTAAGCCAGGAGGAAAAAAAATGATCAAAAGATTACAGGCAGAAATTAATCAATCTGCACCCGTTGTAATCAGTACACCCGATGATTCAGTCGAAACTATACCCTTGCTTACCAGGATACGAGAAGCAGCAAAAGGTACCAATACCATTACCTTTGTTGGGTCGGCTGCCGGCGATGGGCAGGAAGCGGTTACTATTAGCTGGAGCCAGTTGCATCAAGAAGCTTTATCAATGGCTGCCTCTTTACAGAATAGAGGCGTAAAAGCGGGAGATCATATCGCTTTGCTTGGCCCAACCACACGCAATCTGGTGACCGCAATTCAAGCGGTATGGTTATGCGGAGCGAGTGTTAGTATACTCCCTATCCCGATGCGGTTTAGCTCTATAGAACAATTTGCCGATCAAACCAGAACCTTGATGAGGCACGGCGATATCAGCCTGCTGCTTTTAGATCCCAATTTAGCTGCTTACCAGGAACCGCAGGAAGGAGATCCACCGGTAGTGCTGTTAAATGAGATTGAAGCCGGCCCGGAAAGTCCGCCAGCTGAAGATTATAATTATGTTCCAGATGATCATGAACGGCTGATCGTTTTACAATTCACATCCGGTTCCACCGCCGATCCAAAGGGTGTTATGCTGCCGCATGGTATCTTAAGTGCCAATATCAACGGCATGATCGAAGCCGCCAAAATAGTAAAAGATGATATATTTGTGTCGTGGCTCCCATTGTACCATGATATGGGTTTAATTGGTTTACTGACTATCCCTATGGCCATTGGCTGCTCACTGGTTTTGGCTGCCCCTCAGGATTTTTTATCCCGTCCTGCGGATTGGATGCGCTGGCTTAATGATTACAGAGGCACTGTAACTTCTGGCCCAAACTTTTCATGGGTATTGGCCACCAGGGCTTTTCGCCGTATGAATGATACTGGGGAAATGCTTGATCTGTCACCACTTCGAATCGCTTTAAATGGTGCCGAGCCGGTAGATCCTGATGTGGTTGAAGGCTTAATAGAAGCTTCAAAACCGCACCATTTTAAACCTGAAGCAGTATTTTGTGCTTTTGGAATGGCAGAGTTGTCTCTGGGAGGAACCTTTCCACCGCCATTACGGGGAGTCTTCGTCGATGCTGTTGATCGAAACGCCTTGGAGACGGAACGAATCGCCCGGCCTGGTGACCCTGACGAAGAAAATACCAGGCGTTTTCCCCTTTTAGGAAATCCTATTCCCGGTTTAAAAATGCGGATCAAAGATGTTGAAAGCGGCGACATCAGAGGGATGCGCGAGGTTGGAGAGCTTGAGATTAAAGGGACTTCGGTTATGACCGGTTATTATAAACGGCCGGATTTAAATGAAACCCTATTAAAAGACGGGTGGTTGAAAACCGGCGATTTGGCCTACCTGGTCCCCGGCGCAGATGCCGGCCCGCCTGAATTGATCATCTGCGGAAGAATGAAAGACGTAATTATTATTGCCGGTAGAAATATATTTCCAGAGGATATTGAAAGAACAGTTGGCGGGGTCGAAGGAGTAAGAGCCGGCAATGTGATTGCTTTTGGTGTTGAGGGAAGCAAACGCAAAGAGTCGATAGTTGTTGTGGCTGAAACCCGTTCCGATGAGCCAGATACAGTTAGAAGACTGGTTCGTCAGCAGGTAATGGGCCTGATCGGTTACCCGCCCAGGGATATCATCATGGTGCAGCCGGGTACGTTGCCGAAAACAAGCTCCGGCAAATTGCAGCGCAGCCTTTGCTGCAAGCAATATCTGGATAATGACCTTAAAGCTTTACAGTAAGCCTTTTAAAAAAAGGACTGGTTAAGAGAAACCATAAATCTTCTTATCAGGCTGAGAAGATAATAGTAATATTAAAAGCTTTGATCGTCGGTGCATTAATAATATTTATAAAAGTTGATTAAAAGAAGAAAGTTTCATTCATATCAGCTAAGGGAAGGTGTTTAAATGAACTACGCTTATCAACGTTTTTGGCATACCACTGTGCGCTACAAAGAAGGTAAGTTAGATCTAGAAACGACTTACTGCGATTCAGGGCAGGAGCTTTGTGCCAAAATGGTGGTAATTCCTGATAATTTTGAGGTATGTGAAGCCTGGTGGGAAGTTTATCGCGCTCCAGGCTACAGCAGCCCTGCAAGATTTGATGTAAAATCTTTACAGGGCATGAAAGCTTATTTTGGCTGTGGCAAGGAGTTAAAGAACGCCCTTGAACCTTTAAACTTTCCCGAAGCAAGAGAGCTATTCGCCGAAGGAGTTAGGGGCGTAGTCCAGGCCGAATCATTCCTTTGGCAAAAAAGGGGCTTTGCCGATGCTAAAGATTACGAGGATCACTGGTATGATCTATTTAATGGCGGGTGCCGTTATTACAATAATGTTGACCGGGTAGCTACATCCTGGTACGATCATGTCGGTTATACAGAGCGAACTGGAACCCTCTTTAACCGTTTTAAAAGTCAGTTCCTGGCCCTTGATCATGACTATTGGCGACTCAGCGGCCATTTCGTTGATTCATTTCACAGTGTAGCTACAGATATTAAACTTGAAAAAGATAGCGAAGTTATTCTGAAGGCAACTGGAGAAATCCTGCGAGCTCCTGATCCGGTTTGTAAAGAAGCATCATCATTTATGCCCGGCCTGGCTCAAAAAAAACTACCGGCGATGAACAAAAAGGAAATTGCTGTACTATTGGGAACAGAAAACGGTTGCGTTCACCTGATCGATCTGGTTGCAGACGGGGCCACTACTTTTTCCCTTTACAAGAAACAGGTTAATCTTTGATAGTAGTCCTGCAAATATCCTAACTTTTTTTCGTTAATATGTTTTCTCGCTTTATTTATCAGATTATATTATTCTTTTAGTAATTGCAATGCCTCTAAAGATACTGGAAACTGCACTTGAGAAGTAACTGGAGTCTGGAAGACCTGGCTGCTTCTTGCAATCTGGCAATTCGCGGCTGGTTTAAGTACTATGGCAGTTACTGTCGCTCGACGCTGAACGATGTGGCCCGGCAAATGGACTTGCGGCTGGGTAAATGGGCAGAATGGAAATACAAAAGATTCAAGGGGCATAGCGTTAGGGCAATCAAGTGGGGGCGCGTGGTTAAGAAGCGCGAACCAGATCTTTTTGCTCACTGGCAGCTATACCCAGGAAAGGCTGGACTATAAGGGCCGGATGAATCGAGAGGTTCACGTCCGGTTCTGGGAGGGCGCAAGGATGAAATTCCCCTGTGCTACTCGCTCCTCTGTGCGATAGCACAGAGGAGCGACCCCTTTTCGGGTGAGTTAAAGAGGGGCGTTTAACACAAAAGAACCGTCCCCTTGTGTTACGGGTGAGTTAAAGAGGGGCGTTCAACACAAAAGAACCGTCCCCTTGTGTTATGTTATTGTCCCCTTGTGTTATTAGTCCCCTTGTGTTAAGGTTTTTTTCAGTTATGGAGTGGAAATATTCAAGCAGGGTCAATTTGCCCGTCCCGGCCGGTAATGAAAACATGCGCTCCTGCGCTTTTTCAACCTGGGGATTGATCTCATTTTTTTAAGCACCAAATTACCCTCTCCCTGCCCGGTAAGGATACCTGGTATCTATTATAGAGCACCGCTCTTCTAAAGCAAGACTTCAGTTTCAATTCTCCGTGAGCTCAATTATTGACAAGAAACAAGGCCTTCTGGAAAGCCTTCCAGTTTGGTGAAGTTTATGTGAATTGCCTGTTACCGCAGCAGTTCAACCTGCACGATGAAGATTGAAGCCCCGGAGGCGGATTGCGCCAGTTCTTTATCAGCCGTAACCAGGACTGCTTCACTGCTGACAGCCAGGGCCAAATAAAGGCTGTCATAAACCGTCAGACCGATCGCTGCGGCGATTTCCAGGGCAGCGGGTATCAATTCAGAGGCCGGGCACAGTTCGGCCGGAAAAGAGGCACTTAAAGCATCTGCAATCATGCGGGATTCTTCAAGGGACAGTTCTTCATTTTTCAGCTTCTTCCATACTACATTGCCAATTTCAGCTATGATCAAATCCGGACTTGT
Source organism: Syntrophomonadaceae bacterium (assembly GCA_003567725.1). GTDB lineage: Bacteria > Bacillota > Dethiobacteria > DTU022 > DTU022 > B1SED10-74M. The sequence continues at coordinate 24,731 of PWYU01000118.1, forward strand.
CAAAACAGCCTTTCTTTCCTTCAGCTCTTTTAAATATCGGCTGGCTGGATCACTCAATGGTTCCGGAATGTACCACTTTACAGCGACACTGGCATCAATCACGTACCTCTTCATCGATCCCGGTCTTTCCTGATCAGACCTGTACTGTCCGAATATTCTCTTCCGTATCCAGATAAAGTTTCCCGGATCATATCTGCCTGCCCGGCTGCTTTTGCCTGAACCTGCAAAGCGGCTCCCTCCAGAATTACAAGTAACTCCTGCTGTAAAGACCGCTTGCTTTCAGATGCTCTTTTTTTAAGAACCTCTAAAACATCTTCGGGAACATTGCGGATTAAGATGTCAGGCATTAGTTATATCCTCCTACCTTGATATCAATATGATATCATATTGATATTGCCCTGACAATGAGTTAGTCTTATATGCGCCCAATAAATTATCGAATCATCTCCTCAGGCCCAGTTTTCCAATTTATATGATTTATGATCCCCCGCGATATTTGTTCCAGTTCCCAACATTTCCCCCAGGAAATCAAGCAGCTCCCGGTTAAACAGTTCCGGTTTATCCATATTGGCATTGTGTCCGGCCCCGGGGATTTCCAGGTACCGGCTGCCGGGTATCGATCGGTGCCACTCTTTATTTGCTTTAACAAGAGCTTTGGGCATTTCATGTTCCCCGTGGACTATAAAAAGGGGTTGGGTGGGAGGGCCGGGCACCCTGATCGTGCATGCATCCAGCTGGCCGGCAAGCATTAACAGGAACTGCTTTTTGCCCATCTGCTTCAGTGAATCGAAGAAGAACTCCTGCGCTTCTTTTGTGGTGGCTTTCTCCCCGGCCGTCCGTTTAAAGAGCATTTTTTCCGGAAAGAGCCTGCTGATGGACATCAACACCTTAAAACCGTACAACACAACCTTACTCATCGGCTTGTCCACAGGCAAGCCTCCTATGCTTACGTGGGCCTTGACCCGGTGCGGGTACTTGAGCGCTGCATGCTGGCTCACGTATACACCGAGAGACTGGCCGACCAGCACGGCTTCCTCGATCCCGGCCTCGTCCATGATCCCAACCAGGTAATCAGCCATCTTGGGGACATCAAGATTACTTTCCAGCGCTGCAGAGCGTCCGTGCCCCTGGAGGTCCCAGGTAACCACCCTGTAACTATCCTTTAATGCCTGTACCTGGCTTTTAAACATGTCGCCGTTCAAACCCCCACCATGCGTAAACACCACCGCCGGCGCGTTTTGGG
>PWYU01000058.1 GCA_003567725.1 Syntrophomonadaceae bacterium
AGCGGAAATTTAGTGTTTTTTTTTGCAAAAAAGAAAATATTTCCAGTGCATAGCTAATTTTTTTGTAACTACTAAAGCATAGCCCGCTAAGCCACGGGGGACGGTTCCACCGTCTCCCCTTCGGCCTTAAAGCTATTCTTTAAGGGACGTTCGAACCGTCCCCCGTGGCGCCGCTTATTATTCAACAAGGGCAATAGGCTGTGTGGTTACATTATTTTTAGGGTCAGATCATTTCTGGCAAAGAAGCGGAATTGATAAAATCATAAAATAGAAGGTTCTGCTCAGCCGCTACCGGGCTGATAATTAAATGACCTGCGCTATAATATGGCTCATTTGCAGACAGGTATAAATTAAATACTTGTTGAAGGCTTTACATAAATTACATTTTTAAGAGGCTTTCAACATTATTAAGAAGTATGATTGTTGAGGTAAAGCTGATTAGCTTTTAGAGAGAAAAACTAAAGACACAAAAGCTTAACGCAGGTATTCTATAAAAGTAGAGGCGGTAACAAAGTAGATCATCAGGCCGGTAACATCTTTGATGGTGGTAACAAAGGGCCCGGCAGTAATAGCCGGATCAATATTGTTCATACTGCAGATCAAGGGTACCAGGGTGCCGATCAGGGCAGCTACACTAATTGTTGCCAGCATAGAAATGCCTACAACCACACCTAAATAGGGGTTGCCCTGCCATATAAAAGCAGCCACAGAGATAAGGACACCACAAATAATCCCCAGGGTTAAACCAATTCTAATTTCCCTGAAAAAGTAAGGCCAGACTTCATTTCGATCTATTTCACCGGTGGCCAGTCCCCGCACAAATATGGTGGAAGACTGTGTCCCCACATTTCCTCCCATATCCATGATTACCGGGATAAAAACGGCCAAAACCACGATTGCTTCCAGGGTACTTTCATAACCACCAATGACACTGCCGGAAATAAACCCGCCTACCATGCTAATCAAAAGCCAGGGCAAGCGTAAACGAACCACTTTGCTGACGGGAGCTTCTGTTAACTCCATATCAACGATTTCGCTGGCTCCAGCCAGGCGATAGATATCTTCAGTAGCCTCCTGCTCCATAACATCGATGACATCATCAACCGTAATAATACCCAGCAATCTTTCCTGTTCATCGACAACCGGAACAGCCAGCAGATCGTATTTTGATACTAATCTGGCCACTTCTTCCTGGTCCATAGCAGCATTAACGCTGATCACATTGCTGCGCATAATCGCTTTAAGAAAGGTTCCGTCGGAAGCAGCAATCAGATCGCGCAAAGATAGGACACCGATCAGGTGTCCTTCCTGATCGACCACATAAACGTAATAGATTGTTTCGGCTTCAGGAGCTATTTCTCTTAAACGATCTATAGCATCTTCTGCTGGAATATCGGCGGGTAAAGAGATAAATTCGGTGGTCATGATCCCGCCGGCGCTCTCTTCGGGGTATTTCAGCAGGCTGCTGAAATCTGACGGGGCTCCTTCATCAATCAACTGCAGCATTTCCTCTGTTTCTTCCGGCGAAAGCTTGCCCAGGACATCGGCAGCATCATCAGGAGCCAGATTGGTGAGGATTTCTCTGATGCGTTCCCGATCCAAATGCCTGATGATCTCTGCCTGCTCAAAATCTTCCATTTCCTGGAGTATAAGGGAGGCGTCTTTGCTTGATAATTCCTGCATAAGCTCTGCTTTTTCTTCTATTTCTAAATCTTCGATCTTTTCGAGCAGGTCACCCGGATGGGCGCCCGCCTTTAATCCCCTGCTGATGGAGCGACGTAGCTCATTTGCTGTCAATATCCTCACCTCCCTCAGGATACTAATAGAACATTGTCAAACAAGCTTTATTATAGCATTTAAAAAAGCATAAAAAAACCCCGCCATGCCGTGGACCGTTGGTTTTGAACAGTTCCCTCAAAAGGTGGGTGCCCTCTCAGCTGTTTTGCAGGTCCTCTTTGCAAAGGCTGCTGCTCCGCAGCTGAAGTCCAGACTCCCGTCTGATCAATGTTGGCTCAAAACTTAATAGGCTACCACAAACACAGCAGGGTTATTCCCGTAATTACCTAACTATTTGCATAAAAATCATAGCACATAATAAGCCGGCTGGCAAGTTCTCCTTAAAGATGTTTAAAAATATAATGCAGGCATTACAGTGCCATACAGTTTCTTTCGAAAAATTAGTATACCGGGACACGGTCTTATTGCCTAACCTGCCGTACTTTTGCTCTACTACAGTGAAAATCAAACCGTCTCTGCAGGCACTGCCCAGGTTGCTTTATTATTTTTCTTCCTGCTTTTCTTCAATCGAAAGCTTCAATTCCTGCAGCTGCTGATCTGAAACTGGTGCAGGTGCACCGGTCATCAGGCAGCTTGCGTTTGCCGTTTTAGGAAAAGGTATAACCTGCCTGATGGAATCATCGCCGTTTAAAAGGGCAATCAAACGGTCCAAACCAAGCGCTATCCCACCATGGGGAGGAGCGCCGTAAGAAAGAGCTTCAAGTAAAAACCCAAACTTTTCGGTGCTCTCTTCTTTTGAAAGGCCTAAAAGCTCAAATATACGGGATTGTATGACACTGTCATGAATACGCATACTACCGCCTCCAATTTCTACCCCGTTTAAAACCAGGTCGTAAGCCTGGGCCCTAACTGAAAGCGGATCTTCTTCGAGCAAAGGCATGTCTTCAGGACGCGGTGCCGTGAAAGGATGATGATCCGAATCATAGCGCTGTTCTTCCTCGTTATAGTGGAAGAGGGGAAAATCTATAACCCATAAAAAATGGGGCTCTTTCGGCAGATTCTCAGGGGCAAATTTGACCCTCAGGTGCCCTAAAACCGTACAGGATGTCTCCCACTTATCGGCTACAAAAAGCAGGACATCTCCCGGTCTGGCCGCCATTTTATGGTTTATGGCTTCGATAAGCGGCTGTTTAAAGAATTTAGCGATAGGTGACCGCCAGCCTTCATCTTCCACGTAAGCCCAGGCCAGGCCTTTTGCGCCAAGCTGGCGGGCCAGCAGGGTTAAATCATCTAAATCTTTACGGCTGAGGCTAACACCACCGGGTAAACAAAGCCCTTTAACTGCTCCGCCATTTTCCAGGGCTGTTTTAAAAACCTTAAAATCGCTTTTTCCGGCCGCCTCATTTAAGTCAACCAGTTCCATACCATAACGCAAATCAGGCTTATCAGTACCAAAACGGTTCATAGCTTCCCGGTAAGGCATTTTAGTAAAGGGCTGGCTTATCTCAGTTCCATGGATCTTTTCCCAAAGCTCTTTTACCAGGCCTTCGGTGAGAAAAAACAGGTTTTCTGCATTTAAAAAAGAAGTTTCAATATCAACCTGAGTAAATTCAGGCTGACGATCCGCTCTTAAATCTTCATCCCGAAAACAGCGCACAACCTGGAAATAACGTTCAATGCCGCTAACCATAAGCAGCTGTTTGAAAAGCTGGGGCGACTGGGGAAGAGCGTAAAATTCTCCACCCTGCATCCTGCTGGGAACCAGGAAATCCCTTGCTCCTTCCGGGGTACTGCGTGTGAGGACCGGCGTCTCCACTTCCAGGAAATCATAACGATCCATATAATCACGAATCAGCTTTATCGTACGGTGCCGCAGCTTTAAACGGTTAAGCATTTCCGGACGCCTCAGATCTAAATAACGGTAGCGCAGGCGCAGATTTTCATCCACATTAATATTATCTTCAATATAAAATGGGGGCGTTTTAGCACTATTTAGAATATCCATTGAGTTAACACTGACTTCAATTTCACCTGTCGGTATGGAGCGGTTGATTGTTTCTTCCGATCGCTTTATAACTTCTCCTTTGATCGCTATAACATACTCATTACGCAGGCTTTCGGCCAGGTTAAAAAGATCATTGCCCTGACGCTGGTCGAAAACCAGTTGAACCTGGCCGCTGCGATCGCGCAGGTCAATAAAAATCAGCCCTCCATGGTCACGGCGCTTGCCTACCCAACCGGCAAGCTTTACTGCCTGATTGACATAATCAATATTTAACTTGCCACAGTAATGGGTTTTTTGAACATCTTCTGTAACTCCAGGTATAATTATTTCTCCATCATCAACTGCAGTGCGATCACCATTTAGCCCTGCCAGTTTTACTTCCCCTGCAGATATTTCATCCAGCAGCTCTTTCTTAGGCATTTCTTTTTGCTCACCGCTTTGCATATTACGCAAAATAACCCTGCCGGCTGCGATTTCTTTTTCACCCATAATCACTACTTGTTTATAATCCTGACGGCCGGAGTATTTCATCTGGGCCTTCAGGCTTCTTTCAAGCAGGTCCGCTTCTGCCGGCACCCCCAGGAGGCGTAGCTCATGAGCCAAAGCCAGGGCTTCTCCTTCCAGTTCGCTTCCAGCAGTGGCAATAAAAACAGGTGGCCTGAGTTCAGTCTCAATTATTTCCCAGTTCATGGCCAGCATAATCCGCTCAATGCCAAAAGCAACTCCTACTCCGGGTACATGCGGCCCGCCAATATGCTCAACCAGATGGTCATAGCGACCGCCACCACACAGGGAAGCCTGGGCCCCTTTTCCTCCAGCGCTAATTTCAAAAGCCGTTCGGGTATAGTAATCCAGTCCCCGGACCAGTTTGTTGTTATGCTGATAAGGAATCTTAAGCCTGTTCAAAAGCTTTTGGAGAACCTCAAAACTATGATCACATTCAGAACAAAGATGATCGATCAGGCGAGGGGCATTTTTAACCTGCTCGCGACAGCTTTCTTCTTTACAATCGAGCACTCTCAAGGGGTTGTTTTGATAACGATTACGACAATCACGGCACAGGTTACTTTCTAAACTTTCCAGGTAAGGCACCAGGCTATCTTTATAAAGGGGGCGACACCGGGGGCAACCCACACTGTTTATTTCTATGGTAATATTTTCAATTTGCAACACTTTAAAAAAGTTATAACAAAACGATATTACTTCCACATCGGCAGCAGCATGCTCAGAACCAAATATTTCCAGGCCGAATTGATTAAACTGGCGGTAGCGGCCGGCCTGAGGCCGATCATAGCGAAACATGGGTCCGCTGTAGTAAAGCTTAATCGGCTGGGGTTTTTCCCCTAAATTATGCTCCAGGTAGGCCCTGGCCACTGCAGCGGTAAGTTCCGGTCGCAAAGTCAAATCACGCCCGCTGCGATCCTTAAAAGTGTACATCTCCTTGGATACAATATCACTGTCTTCACCCACACTGCGGGCGAATAATTCAGTCTGCTCAAATATGGGGGTCCGAATTTCACCGAAACCGTAGAGATCACAGTATTTTTGAAACACTGATTCCAGGTAATGCCATTTTTTTGCTTCATCTGGTAATATGTCCCTTGTCCCACGCGGTGCTTTGAATTTCATCCTTAAGCTCCTCTCTATCTATCATAATTCCTGAATCAGTTTATTATATAATCTAAAACCAGCTTAAATTAATCCGTTGTAACTATTCAGGCATAAGCATCAGGGGACGGTTCTACCGTCTCCCCTTCGGCCTTAAAGCTATGCTTTAAGGGACGTTCGAGCCGTCCCCATGGCGCCGCTTATCATTCAACAAGGGCACTAGGGCTGAGTAGTTATAATCCGCTTAGAACAACTCAGCCCTATTTAGCTGCGGTTGCCTGCTAAAGAAAACCGTACTCACTGATCGTTTAAGCTAAAACTGCAGCGGCTTAGCTTCACCGGCATTTCCAAACCTGCTTATGCTCGCTTCAGCTTTATTCAGCAGGCTTTACTGGATCATGACAGCAGAAGCTGTGCAGCTACTCCGTTTATTAACCCAGATTTATCATGGGCCGCCTGACACTCTTTCTCACACCTGTCAATTGTCCTAAAACTGCTTCTTGCTGTCAAGCAGTAAGGTAACCGGACCGTCATTATCAACCATTATCCTCATGTTTTCTTGAAATTGCCCCGTGGCAACGGTGAGGCCGCTTTTTTTTAGATTCTCACAAAAATGATCATACATGGAAAGGGCTTTTTCAGGCTGGGCTGCTGCTGAAAACCCGGGGCGACGGCCTTTACGGCAGTCACCGTAAAGGGTAAACTGCGAGATACAAAGCACCTGGCCGCCATTTTCCTTGACCGACAGGTTCATTAAGCCTGCATTATCTTCAAAAATCCGAAGGCCTGAAATTTTTGTGGCCAGATAATCGCTATCTTTCACTGAATCTTCCCGACCCACTCCCAAGAATACTACCATACCCGGACCGATTTTTCCTACTTTTTCGCCATTAACTTCTACATAGGCTTTATGCACCCTTTGGACTACAGCCCTCATCTATTCCCTCCCCTATATTTCTTATTATTAGTTCAAAAAGAGTATGGATAGATTTAATTATTTGATCCATAAACATAGCGACGGACTTCGTATACTTCTTTAACCTTTTTGATTTTATTCATAATCTGATCTAGATGAACCTGGTTTTTAACCACCATGGTCATGTAAATAGTAGCAATACTGTTTTTATCAGCCCTGGCGTTGACTGCAGTAATATCAACTTTACTTTCGTTCACCGAGGCCATAATATCGGCAAGAAGGTTTTTACGATCATCTGCTGTTATCTCAATTTCCACCGGATAGGAAGCATCGGGCTCACCTTCCCATGAAGCTTCCAGGAACCGGCCATTTTCGTTAGATTTTTGAGCCAGGTTGGGACAATCGCACCTGTGCACAGAAACCCCCCGCCCCCGGGTTATAAAACCGATAATCTCGTCGCCGGGCACCGGATTACAGCAACGGGCAACCCTAACCAGCAATCCTTCCATCCCTTCAATAGAGATACCGATGGACTGCTGCCTGGGCCGTTTGACCGGTTTGATATCCGGCACTGTTTTGTCTTTTTCCTGATCGCCATATTTGCGCTTGTATTCCTCGCGCAGGCGGCTAACAACCTGGTTGACCGAGACTCCGCCGTAGCCAACTGCAGCATAAAGATCCTCAACAGTTAGAATATTAAAAGAACGTCCCACCTCTTCGAGCATCTCACTTTTTAAGGAGAGGCGCTGCTCTGTATTGATACGCCGGATTTCTTTTTCCAGCATTTCCCTGCCTTTTTCGATGTTTTCTTCCCGGCGTTCTTTTTTAAACCAGTTGCGGATTTTGTTCTTGGCATGGGAGGTTTTAACCAGCTTGAGCCAGTCCCTGCTGGGCGATCCCTGCTTGGAAGTGACCACTTCCACCATGTCACCGGTTTTTAGCTGATAGTCAAGAGGTACCAGACGCCCGTTAACTTTTGCTCCCGTGCAGCGGTTGCCGATATCGGTATGTATTTTATAAGCAAAGTCCAGGGTTACTGAACCGGCCGGTAGATCGATCACATCGCCCTTTGGGGTGAAAACAAATACTTCGTCGGTAAAAAGATCCCCTTTAACATCTTTTATAAAGTCACGAGCATCTCGATAATCATTCTGCCACTCCAGCAGCTGCCGCAACCAGGTCAGTTTTTCATCAGGGGTATCCGTTTCCTTAACATTTTCTTTATAGCGCCAGTGCGAGGCTATACCGTATTCCGCAGTACGGTGCATATCCCAGGTTCTAATTTGAATTTCAGCCAATTCATTCTCGGCGGCAAAGACAGTAGTGTGTAATGATTGATACATATTAGGCTTGGGCATGGCAATAAAGTCTTTAAAGCGTCCGGGGATGGGTTTCCAGATAGTGTGAACAATACCCAGGGTGTGATAACAGTCTTTTACGCTGTCAACTATAATCCGGATCGCTGTCAGGTCATAAATTTCATTTAAATCTTTGCCCTGAGATTTCATCTTATTATAAATACTATACAGGTGCTTGGGACGGCCCTGTATTTCTGCCTCTATTGAAGATTCAGAAAGATAATCCTGTAAAATCCAAATAATCCGGTTGATAAATTTTTCGCGTTCCCGCCTCTTTTTGGCCAGCTTATCAACCAGCTCAAAATAATCATCGGGCTGCAAATAGCGAAATGCGAGATCTTCAAGTTCCCATTTAATCATGTAAATCCCCAGGCGGTGAGCCAAAGGAGAATATATTTCCAGGGTTTCCCGGGCGATCTCTTTTTGTTTATGAGTATTTAAATAACGCAGGGTTCTTAAGTTATGGGTTCTATCGGCCAGTTTAATCAAAACAACCCGAATATCCTGAGCCATGGCAATAAACATTTTACGCAGGGTCTCAGCCTGCTGTTCTTCTTTGGAAGTGAAATCAAGGCGGCTTAGTTTAGTTACCCCATCCACCAGGGCGGATACTTCTTCACCGAATTCCTCATGGATCTGTTCCAGGGTCACCTCTGTATCTTCAACGACATCATGCAACAGCCCGGCTACTATAGTCACCAGATCCAGTTCCAGCTCAGTCAGGATTAAAGCCACGCCGAGCGGATGGGTAATATATGATTCGCCAGATTCACGCAACTGTCCTGAGTGGGCTTTTACAGAATAGTTGTAAGCCCTTTCTACCAGTTCCCAGTCTTCCAGTTCAGGATAGTAACGCCTGATTCTTTTTTGTAATTCCTTTAGTTTTTTTTCTTTAACGACCATGCCATTCATTCTCCCGCGCTCAGATTGCTAGAGATCATGTCTATAATACTAAAAAAAGGGATTAATATCTACCGGTATGCTTTAATCTTTAGCCATGCCGGTAAAAAAAGCAGCCAGTTCCAGGGGGGCTGCATTAAGAAGGAGCTCCTGGAAGTGCTTACATTGTTCACGTATGGTTTTTACATTCTTGAAGGTAGGAGAGAATGTAAGGCAGTCCGGCCAGTCATCCATTATTTTTTGCCAGTCCGGTGCTAAACAGCCTTCCTGTGTAAGGCCAATTTCACCAAATATTTTTTCGCACCGCTCCCAAAAGCTGGCCACCGGCTTAAAATCTAAAACCTCTAACTTCAGACCACTATAATCGCTTTGGGGAAAAGCGGCGGGATTTTTAACCAGGACAGCGGCAATGTTTTTTAGATTATTTTCTGAAGGCAGGGAGAGATCCATCAGGCGTTGATTACGCTTTAGATCATCACGACCGTAAACCAGGTAGACTGTTAGTGGATTGGGGGGGGCACCATCACCAAAAAGCGGTTCAATCAGGCCTTCATAGAGAGGAAGATCGTACAAAATGATGGAATTGCTATCAGATGGTAAGCTTGCAGCCTTATTTAAAGTGCCGCTGGTTACAAAAAAGGGCAGGTCTTCTCCAAAATAACTGTCTTTGATTTCTTTAGAACGGGCTCTAGTAGATGTAAATACAATACTTTTGCTGCCATTTCGATCGAGAATGTCCCGGGCCAGGGCCAGGCGGTTTTTATTATAGCGCAGATCAATTATCTCCAAATTCCCGTTTTTAACATTGTCACTATATGCTAAATCTTTTACTTCAACATCTAAGGTCTTTTGATTTTTAAAAAAGCCGTTTTTAAGCTTAAAAGCCAGGTCAACCCGCCTCCCTTTTTCGAGCTGGGGCTCTAAAAATGAACCGGAAAAAAAGATGGTATTTAAGCCACGGCTGCCTTTTTTAACCTGCAGCTTGAGATGCTTTTGATCGGATCCAACCAGCCGCCAGGATTGTATTTCCCAGCTGCGGCTGGCAAATAGCGGGGCCGGATTGGCGGTGCCAAAAGGCTGCATCTGATCAAGACAGTCGGTAAAATCACAGCTGATCTCTGAATCATCCAGCTCAGATTCAATAAAGAGGCGCGGCCTTAAATCACTTTGCCGCAGGTTAAGAGCAGCATAGCGGTTTAAACCTTTTCTCAAAGCTTCAAGCTGGTCTACCCGAACTGTAAAACCGGCCGCCTGCTCATGGCCGCCGAATTTTTCCAGGCTGGAGGAACAGGCTGTAAGGGCAGCTGTTATATCAAAACCTTTAACACTACGGGCAGAGCCTCGCCCTTCTTCTCCTTCAAGGGCAATTAAACAAAAGGGGTGGTTATATTTCTCGACCAGCCTGGAAGCGACTATACCGATTACTCCATGATGCCAGTTTTCTCCTGCCAGGGTGATAACTCTCTGATCTCCGGCCGTAAGATAGTTAATGGCGGCCTCTTCTGCCTGCAGAAGGATCTTTTGCTCGGTGTTACGCCGCAGTTGATTGGCGCGCTTTAAAGCTTCGGCCAGGTTCTGCGCCCGGGCCGGATCATCTTCCAAGAGGATTTGAGCCGCGGGCAGAGCTTCCCCCATTCTTCCCGCGGCATTAATGGCCGGGGCCAGGATAAAGGCAAGGGCTGTGCTGGTAATTCTATCCCGTTCTAAACCGACCGCTTCAGCCAGGGCTTTAAAGCCGATCCGATCCATATGCCTTAAAACCTTCAGACCATGATGGACAATGGCCCTGTTTTCCCCCAGCAGGGGAACAACATCTGCTGTAGTGCCCAGGGCGGCCAGATCTAGCAAATATTCAGGAAAAGGTTTTCCCGCTTTTTCCATTAACGCTGTAGCCATTTTAAAGGCCACACCGGCGCCGGAGAGTTCTTTAAAGGGATATGAACAATCTTTCTGATGCGGATTGATTACCGCTACTGCCTCAGATGGGATCTTAAGCGGTTGATGATGGTCGGTTATAATCATATCAAGGCCATTAGCTGAAGCCCAGCCGACCTCTTCAACTGCATTAATGCCGCAGTCGACGGTAACTACAAGTGCGGCTCCGGCTTCTTTAATGGCTTTCAAAGGCTCGAGATGAAGGCCGTAACCTTCTTCGAAGCGGCTGGGAAGATGATAATCAACCCGCCCTCCCAGGCAGTAAAGGGTTTCTACCAGGATAACGGTGGCAGCAATGCCATCGGCATCGTAGTCGCCATGAATAACAATTTTTTCATCCCGGTTAAGGGCTTCAAGCAGCCTCTTAATGGCTTCAGCCATACCCGCCAGCGCCCATGGCGAATGAAAATGATCAAACGAGGGGTATAAAAAAACCCCGGCCTCCGCAGGATCTGTAATCCCGCGGTTAACAAGTAATCGGGCCAGGGCGGGGCTTATGCCAGGGTCTTTAGTTAATTGTTCTACCAGGGCCCGATCTTGATCAGGCCATACCCACTGTTTTCCACTAAGGCTCATGAAGGTTCTTCATCCACCTCTTCATCATTCAGCTCATCTTCAGCATAACTTTCATCAAATTCTGGTGATAGCTCTTCCTGTTCTTCACTAACAGAAAGAACCTTATTTAATTCAGCCTGCAGGAATATTTTTTCTTCCTCTAATTCTTTAGTCTGCTTGTGCAGGGCCTCTTTCTCCTGCCTGACCTGGCGGAAAGCAAGAACAGTCTTAATCCCGCGGAAAAGACTGATCATACCCATAACCAGGGCTCCGGCAAAAGCCGAACCGAGAATAAGTATAATCAGGGAAACATCGGATCGCCCGAAAATATAATTAACGGTTACCGGCTCTGTATTAGCAATCGCTACCAGAGCAATAACCAGGCTGAGAACCAGGGCCAGGATTAAATAAAATGAACTCACTTTGTCCTCTCCTCCAGTATCAATTATAAATATAATCAGTAAGCCACAGGAGACGGTGGAACCGTCCCCATAGCGCCGCTAATAGGCTGAGTAGTTATGTTTAATCCAATAAATCAACCGGCCCTGATCAACAATCACGCTGCCGGTTAACCACAACGCCAGGGGCACTTAAAATATTCTCATTAAGCCGCTTTACGGCGCTTTAAGCTCAAGTTATAGTCCTGTAAATTCAACCACAGGGGACTGGCGATAAAAATTGACGAATATGTTCCGATAAAAACGCCCATGATCAAAGCAATGACAAATGTAACTAAATCAAGACTGCCAATAAAGTAATGGAAGCCAAATAGCAGTGCTGTTAAAACAAACAGAGTGGTTAGTGATGTGTTAATTGAACGCATCAGGTTTTGATTTATACTCTGGTTTACTACTTCTGCGTATTCATTTCTTTTCCTGTGTTTAATATTTTCCCTGATCCGATCCATAATAACAATAGTGTCATTAACCGAATAGCCAAATATGGTTAGAATAGCCGCCACAAAGGGAACATTAATTTCCATCTGCAATATGGAGAAAATTCCCAGAACAATAATGATGTTGTGAAGAAGAGCAGTTATCGTGGCAACAGCAAACTTAAATTCAAAGCGAAAAGTAATGTAGGCAATCATAGCCAGGATCGCCACAAATAGTGAAAGCAGCGCTTGACGGGTCAGTTCTCCACCAATAACAGCCCCAACGCTTTCTACTCTGAGGTCGCCGGCGCTCATTTCCGGAAAACGGCTTTGAAACTCAGCTATTAAAGCATCCCGGCGTTCTTCCGCCATAACCGGCCCCCTGATAATCACACCTTCTTCAGTCGGATCACCGGCCAAATCCCGTCCCTGGATGACTTGCACAGCAGCACCTTCCAGTTCATCAAATGGCTCCAGGGCCGCTTCGACTTCTTCCATAGCCAGATCTTCTCCCAAGGTCAGCTGAAGCACTGTGCCGCCCGCAAAATCTATCCCTAAATTTAAACCGAATACCGCCAGGGACAAAACTCCGGCTACAATGATGATTAAAGATAACAGGTACGCTTTGCGGCGGTTGCCGATAAAATCAATCATGATAGTTTCACCCCCACGTAAGCGCCGCTCCGGATCAAGCCTGATTTAAAAGCAAGACGCATTAAAATTCGGGTCAGGACTATGGCAGTAAACATGCTGCAGATAATGCCGATAAATAAAGTTACCGCAAATCCCCTGACCGGACCGCTGGCCATTATAAATAAGACAATGGTCACAATCAGGGTGGTAACATTGGCATCTAAAATAGCCCGGAAAGCGCGCCTGAAACCACCTTCCATGGCGCTGCGGATAGTGCGCCCTAAACGAAGTTCGTCTTTAATCCTTTCAAAAATGATTACATTGGCATCAACAGCCATCCCAATGGAGAGAATTAAGCCGGCAATTCCCGGCAGGGTAAGGGTTGTGGGCAGGTAATTTAGAGCCCACAAAACCAGAGACAGATAAAAAATCAAAGCTACTCCGGCTATAACCCCGGCCAGGCGGTAATAAAGAATCATAAAAAGAAGCACCAAAATCAAGCCCACAGCAGCGGAGTAAGCAGCAATCTCTTCCGTTCTTTGACCCAGGGTCGGTCCGACCAGACGGGATTCAAGCTCTCTTAATTCAACCGGCAAAGAACCGCTGCGCAGCAACAGGGCCAGGTCTGAAGCTTCTTCAAAATCAAAATTGCCTTCAATGGTAGCCTGGCCTTCAGTAATCACCGCCCTGACCACCGGTTCAGATATTTTTTCATCATCAAGATAAATGGCAATCGGCTGCCCGTAATATTTTTCTGTTGCTTCAGCAAAAAGCCTGGCTCCTTCACTGTCAAATTCCAGACTGACAAAAGGATAGGGCGATACTTCGGGCTGTCTTTCCGCCCTGGCCCGCTCCAGGTGCGCGCCGGTCACTATTTCTTCACCATCCGGACCGACAAAAGTCAGCATTGCTGTTCGCCCGATAATATCCCGCGCCTGTTCCACATCTTCCAAATCGGGAAGCTCTATGCGGATCCGATCTTCACCCTGCGGGGCAATGACCGGTTCAGCCACTCCCAGCTCATCAACCCGGTTGCGGATTACAGTTATGGCCCGTTCAATAGCATCATCATCAATTTCACGATCGCCGGTTTCCACTGCTTCCATCAAAACATACAGTCCCCCGGCAATGTCAAGGCCCCGCCTGATCCCTTCGTCCCGATCAGCAGCGCTTTTAAAAGCCTGATATCCTGAATAAATGATCAGCAGGCACAAAATAACCAGCAGTGCAAAACGTCCGGGGTTAAAAGCTGTTTTCATATAATCACTCCTTATCCAACAAGACCGGAAAAGCAAAAAAAACCGGCCGCTTAAGGCTTCTTCAAGATGCTTTGATAAACAAAACCCTGTTCAGTATAGCGGAGAAAACTCTAAATGTCATTATGTTTTTATAAAAAAACTATTGCTTAAGGTATGAGCTAACCAGATGAGCAATCAGATCCCTGTCATTTACAGGAACTATTACTGCAGAACCAATTTGATCAGGCAAAATAAAAATCAAATCATCACACTGGCGTTTTTTATCATGCTCCAGTTTATCGATTACTTGATCTGCAGTCAAGCCCGCGGGAGCCTTGCGTATTTTTAAATGCCCCAGGAGGCGGCTAATGCGCTCTGCCTCGCGGTGATTTAGATAAGACATTTCTTCGGCCATTTTAACAGCGAGCAACATTCCAACCAGTACCGCTTCACCATGCAGATAGTAACGATAAAAAGTGGCCGCTTCCAGGGCATGTCCGATGGTATGTCCAAAATTAAGGATTCGCCTGTAATCGCTTTCAAATTCATCTTTTTCAACCACCCTGGATTTAGAACGAATTGATTGACCGATGGCTTCAGATAAAAATTCAGAGTCAGGCTTTAATAAGCGTTGCGCCTTTTTTTCCAAATAGCTAAAAAAACTTTCATTTTCGATGATGCCGTATTTTATTATTTCAGGCAATCCAGCCTGATACTCTCTTTCCGGGAGGGTTTTTAAGACCTGAGGATCTATAAGAACCAGCCGCGGCGGATAGATAGCCCCGATCATATTTTTACCAAAGGGATGATTGACAGCTACCTTCCCACCCACACTGCTATCCACCTGAGCCAGCAAAGAGGTGGGGATCATGATCAAGGGCACACCGCGCATGAATGTAGCGGCAACAAAACCGGCTAAATCGCCTATCACTCCACCCCCTAAAGCCAGAATAGGCGAATTGCGGTCCAGTCCAGCTTCAAAACATGCTTCATATAAGCGTTTTGCTTCAGATAAAGACTTCGACCGCTCACCTGGTTTTACCAGCTCAGTTTTAATCTTCCATTTACTGGAAGCAAGAGGTTGCCTGATTTTCCCACCATAAAACTCATGGACATTATAATCACTAATCAGTAAGGCCTTTTTTGAATGAAAAAGCAAATCAATCGCTTTGCCGCTTTCAGAGGTAAGGTGATCTTCAATCAGAACCTTGTATTCAAAGCCTCTGGTTTTAATGATTATTTCTTGCCTTTTCAGGTTCTTCAACCTCCCATTACCTAACCCGGACAAGCCGGTACCATAAAAGCTGGTATTAAAAAGACTACTTTTTCCTTAAACGGCTATTTACAGTGTCCATATAGGATCGGAAAGATTGCTCCAGTTCCTGCATACAATCCCCGCCGAATTTTTCCATAAAGGCAGCAGCCAGTTCCCAGGCAGCAACCGCTTCAGCTACAACAGCTGCAGAAGGAACGGCGCAAATATCGGATCGCTCCAATGCGCCGGAAGCATCCTGCCCTGTATTTAGATCTACACTGGGCAGAGGACAGGAAAGGGTGGGAATAGGCTTCATGGCCAGCCTAATAATCAGCGGCTCTCCGTTGGTAATTCCTCCTTCTATTCCCCCGGCCCGGTTGGAAGGGCGCCAGATACCTGTTTTATGGTTCACAGCCAGGGGATCATGCACCTGGGATCCACGCTTGCCTGCCGAAGCAAAACCAGCTCCGATCTCTACCCCTTTTATACCTTGAATACTGAACAGCGCTCCACCCAACCGTCCATCAAAACGCCGGTCCCAGTGAACATGACTGCCCAGACCGGGAGGGACACCCGTAATTACCAGTTCGATTAACCCACCCAGGGTATCGCCTTCTGCTTTAGCCCTATCAACTTCTTCTGACATAACCGCTTCAGCCTGAGCATCAGCACATCGTAAAGGAGAGTTTTCAACTTTTTCAAAAAGGGCAGGCAGATCTTCAGGGTTAACCGGAGAGTTGACAGCCCCAATAGCAGCCACATGGCTGAAAATTTTTAGGTTAAAATGTTCCATTATAATTCTTCCCACGGTGCCCACAGCTACGCGCATCGCTGTTTCCCTGGCACTGGAGCGCTCCAACACCAGCCGTAAGTCTTGATGGTTGTATTTCAGCCCTCCGGCCAGGTCAGCATGCCCGGGGCGAGGCCGGGTCACCGCTTTTACTTCCGATGGGCAAATCCCTTCAGGCGCCATTAACTTGCACCAGTTTTCCCAGTCGCGATTTTTAATTTGCAGGGTAAGGGGGCTGCCGATCGTCCGGTTAAAGCGTAATCCGGATAGAAAAGTTATTTCATCTTTCTCGATAGACATTCTTCCGCCTCGTCCATAGCCGCGCTGCCGGCGTTCCAGCTGATTATTGATCTGTTCTCCGGTCACTTCCAGGCCGGACGGCAATCCTTCGATTATCCCGGTCAGGCAAGGGCCATGCGATTCGCCGGCGTTTAAAAAACGCATGCTCACCACCTCCTGTTATGAACCGCTTCAAGCTCCAGCAGCATTTGCTTCCAACCTGATGGCCCGCTGAAACCGCCAATTTTACCGCCGGTGGCAACAACCCGGTGGCAGGGAACAATGATGGGATGCCGGTTGGCTTTTAAGGCCTGGCCGGCAGCACGCCAGGCTTTTGGAGAACCAGACCGTTCAGCTGACTCCCGGTAAGTCCAAACCTGTCCGTATGGGATCTGCTTAATAGCGGCAAGAAGGGTTGCAGTAAAAGGTTGATAGCAGCTTGTATCAAGAGGGTAAGAGTTCCAATCTACAATCTCACCGCATAAATAACGATTTAAATCTTCCTCCAAACTTTTCCAGGGCAGTTTGCGGGCAGGGTATTGACAGGCCGGCTCCTGGCCCGGAAAATAAACCCTGGATAAAGCTTTAGCATGAAATATAATCAAAAAAACGCCTTTTGGCGTATCAATACGGTTAGAGTACAGCTCAGGCAAATTCTAATCTCCTTTTCTTTTTTTAAAGCGGTTGCGCTATTTTTTCCCGCTGTTTAAAAAGCGTCAGACTGCGGTAGCCGGTTTGTTTTAACAATTCTAAAGCTTCGGTAAAATACCGGCCTACCTGATCAGGGGCATGGGCATCTGAGCCAAGGGTTATGTCCACCCCTTCAGCACAGCACAGAGCCAAAAAATCTCGGTCAGGATAAAATTCTCCTACGGGAGCATCTTTACCGGCAGTGTTAAGTTCCAGGCAGGTATTTGTCTCTTTTAACAACCTTGCTATTGCCAGGCGGGTCGAGTCGAAATTAGATGCCGGCCGGTAACCGAATTTCTTTACAACATCGATATGGCCAATAATATCAAAAAGTCCGGATTTAATGGCCTGGCTTACCAGTTCATAATAATGGCGGTAAATCTCCTCTAAATCTTTGTGTTTATAGTCATCTGCATATACAGGATGGGTAAAATCCCAGTCCCCGATGAAGTGAATCGATCCGATAACATAATCAAATTCAAACCTGCCGAGCAATTCATTTATCCTGTCCTCATACCCGGGCAGGTAATCTATCTCTATGCCCAATTTGATGGATATGGATGAAGAACGTTTTTTTAAAACGTTAACCTGGTTCATATAAGTTTCGAGCTCTTCAGGATGCATCGTAACCTGCTTACGTGGTTCATAACCCAGCAAACCGAGCGGAAAGTGATCGGCAAAGCCTATTTCTTCTAAGCATTTTTTTTCCGCTTCGGTCAGGTATTCTTCCAGGGTACCGGCGGCATGGCAGCAGCGTGCAGTGTGCAGATGATAATCAATCATTATTGATCCTCCGCTGCTCAAAACCGGCAAGGGTATTGAAAAAACAGGAATAGCGGCCGGTATGGCAAGCCAGACCGGGTCCCAGGGGAATGACCTTTGCCAGTAAAGTATCAGCGTCACAATCAGCATAAATAGATTGTAAAGCAAAAAAATTACCCGAGGTTTCACCTTTTACCCAGTATTCCTGCCGGCTGCGGCTCCAAAAACAAACTTTACCGCTGTTTAACGTGCGCCTGATCGCTTCTTCATTCATGTATCCAACCATTAATACGGCATTATTACGTTCATCCTGGATTACGGCCGGCAGTAAGCCATTTTGATCATATTTTAGTTCTTTAATTTCTAAAGGTTTGAGCGCCTCTTTTTGATGTTCTTCCAAAATAAATCCTCCATTTTATGGTTATATGGTCAGCATCCCTTGTTTAGAGGGATTTTAAGCAAACACGCCCATAGCATCAGGGAGCGTCAACTGGTTAGTATAAAGGGCTTTACCGATAATTACTCCTTTAACTCGATTATTATAAGGCTTGAGTGAAAGCAAGTCTTCCCTGGAAGAGATTCCTCCTGAGACTATAACTTGCAGCGAGGTTTGACTGATAATCTCTTCTAAGCCGTCCAAAGAAGGGCCTTGCATGGTCCCATCTTTCTTGATGTCAGTATAAATTATTTCTTTTACCCCCCACTGTTCAATACGCAGCGCCAGCTCAATGGTTTCCACCGCTGATGACTCTGTCCAGCCTTGCACAGCCACTTTCCCATCACGAGCATCTATACCAACCACAATGCCATCCCCAAATTCCTTAATTAGTTCTTTGGCAAGCTGAGAATCTTTTATTGCTATCGTTCCAATAATCACTCTTGAGACACCAAAAGATATCGCTTTCTCCACAGCTTCCCTGGACCTAATGCCTCCTCCCAATTGCAGGGGAATGTGAACACTGTCACCGATAGAACCGATTACTTTTGCATTCTCAGAGAGACCGGTAAAAGCGCCATCTAAATCGACCAGGTGCAGCATCTTTGCTCCCAGCTGCTCCCACTGCAGGGCTATTTCCACAGGGTTCTCACCGTAAACAGTTTCTTTTTCAGGATCTCCCTGATAAAGCCGGACACATCGTCCTTTCCTTAAATCTATGGCAGGTATTACCAGCATTGCTTTCACCTCATTCCAGTTTTCCCTTGGTGGAGAGAATTTCATCATAGCCTTTAAGCAAAGCAACTGCTTCACTTAAAGATCTGGCAGCCGCTTTAAAAGAAGCTTCTACAATATGATGTTTGTTTCGGCCGTGATTTAAAATCAGGTGAAGGTTGAAACGCCCCTCGTTAACAAAAGCCTGCCAGAATACTTCAAAAAGCTCAATGTCCATTCTACCCACTTCACCGGAGGAGATTGCAATATCGTAATGCAGCCAGGGGCGTCCGGAAAGATCGGTTGCAGCAGTAATCAAAGCTTCATCCATAGGAGTAATGGTAAATCCATAACGCCTGATCCCCCGTTTGTCACCCAGGGCCTCGCGCCAGGTCCGTCCCAGGCAAATTCCAATATCTTCAACCAGATGGTGCGGATCTACCTCCAGGTCGCCTTCCGCTCTGATCATTAAATCAAAAAAACCGTGGCGGCACCACAGGTTTATCATATGTTCAAAAAAAGGCAGGCCTGTTTTTAAGTCGGACCTACCGCTACCATCAATATTCAGTTCCAATGAAATGGCAGTTTCATTTGTTCTTCGTTCAATCTTAGCCCTGCGGTTCATTTTTACGCCTCCTTAACAGCACAGCCCTGGCATGCGCTTCCAGACCCTCCGCCCGGGCCAATGCAGCTATTTGTGATGCTGATTGATTCAATGCTTCTGAAGTATAGCATAACACATGGGATCTCTTTATGAAATCACTTACACCAAGGGCAGAAGCATAACGCGCCGCCCCGGCGGTCGGAAGGACATGATTGGAGCCGGCCCAGTAATCACCCAGCGATTCAGGACTGTAAGGCCCAATAAAAACCGCTCCTGCGCTGTCTATATAGTCTAAGCAAGGCCAGGCATTTTCAAGCTGCAGTTCTAAGTGCTCCGGGGCAATCTCATTTACCGCCGACCAGGCTTCATCTAATCCGGAGACGATAATAATCGCTCCCTGTTCTTGTAAGGATTGTTCGGCAATTTTTTTCCTGGGCAAAGTCATAATTTGCTCTTCCAGGTAATTAACAACCTGCTGCGCCAGATCCTGGTCCGGAGTGATCAATATTGATCGCGATAATGGATCATGCTCAGCCTGGGATAATAAATCAGCGGCCAGATAAGCCGGATCGGCATACTCATCAGCGACAATCACTATTTCACTGGGACCGGCCAGCATATCAATACCGACCCGGCCAAAAACCTCTTTTTTAGCCAATGTTACATAGATGTTACCCGGGCCGACTATTTTTTGCACCGCCGGCACCGATTCTGTTCCATAAGCAAGGGCGGCCACTGCCTGAGCACCGCCAATTTTATAGACAGCTGACGCGCCTGCTTCAGCAGCCGCTGCTAGAGTAACCGGATTAATCTTACCGTCACTGCCGGGAGGCGTACAAAGATAAACATTTTTAACGCCGGCTACTTTCGCCGGTATGACTGTCATCAGTACCGAAGAGGGATAAGCCGCCGTTCCGCCGGGAATATAGGCTCCCACTGATTGCAAGGGCAAATAACGCTGGCCCGCTATCCAACCAGGCCCGTTATCCCACCAGCTATTCTCCAGCTGGTGGCTATGAAACCTGGTTATATTTTTCTTTGCCCCTTTAATCGCTTCAATTAATTCTTCAGATACAGAGCTGGCAGCCTTTTTTTGTTCTTCAGCGCCAACTTTCAGCTGATCCAGATCAGCCTGATCAAATTGCAGGGTATATTTTTTCAGGGCAGTATCGCCCTTAGATCGAACTTCTTCTATAATCTTCAGGACCTGTTCTCGCTCATTGCTGTAATCACCGATTGAAGAGGTAGATTGTCTTTTTTGATACTGCCTGTAAGTATAGATCGGTATAACCATTATAATCTCCTGAGTGGGGTAAACCTGTTAAAATTGCTTAAGAGCATTTAAAGCTATAATACTCTGGAAACAACAACAATATGTTAGCACAAGCAGCGGTTAAGGTCAATTTAGTTAAAATTTTGCCAGGCCGCTACTTGTCAAGCAGTGAACGCAGTGACTGCATAAAACCGGGAAATGAAATATTGATTACTTCAGCGCCGCTAACAGCTGTCTCACCTTGAGCAGCCAGGCCTGCTATAGCTAAAGCCATTGCTATGCGATGATCCCCGCAAGCTTCTACATCAGCACCTTTAAGCTTTTCTGTACCTTCGATTATCATACCGTCTGCAGTTTCTACTATTTTAGCCCCCATTTTTTTCAACTGGACAGCTAAAGTAGAAATCCGATCCGATTCTTTAACCCTCAATTCGGAAGCATCACTGATAACTGTTTGCCCTTCGGCCAGTGAAGCTGCCACCGCCAAAGCAGGTATCTCATCAATCAGGCGAGGGATCATTTCACCGCTCACATGCACTCCTTTCAGCCTTGCTCCTCCTTGCACAAATATATCGGCAACCCGCTCCTTGCCCCAGAGTTTTTCATCCTGCAACTCAACATGAGCTCCCATTTTTAAGAGCAGCTCAATGATCCCTTTTCTGGTGTCATTAACGCCTACTTCTTTTAAAAGCAGTTCCGAGCCGGGTGTAATTACTGCGGCAACAATCAAGAAGGCCGCCGCTGAAATATCGCCTGGAACAATAACCTGGGATCCTTTTAATGCAACACCACCCTTGATACCAACCTGGTTACCTTCCACTTCAGGTTCGACTCCGAAGCAAGATAGCATCAACTCGGTATGATTACGACTCTGGTAGGGTTCCTTTACTATTGTTTGGCCCTGTGCATAAAGGCCGGCCAGCAAAATCGCAGATTTTATCTGGGCGCTGGCCCGGGGAGTTTTGTAAACTATCGGTTGCAAAGAACCTCCCCTGATTGTCAACGGTAAATTGTCAGTATTTTCATCAAAAGCCGCGCCCATTTGTTCCAGCGGATCCACCACCCTTTTCATCGGCCGTTTCTGAAGAGAGTGATCCCCGGTAATCCTGGCTTGAAAATCCTGCCCGGCCAGGAGGCCTAGCATAAGCCTGGCTGTAGTTCCTGAATTACCGGCATCCAAATCAGCGGCGGGTTTAAGCAACTTTTTATTACGCCCTTCTATCAAAAGCCGGTTTCCTTTTCTGGATATTTTTACGCCCAGGGCGCGCAAACAGTTAACCGTTGACCAACAATCATCGGCATCGAGAAAACGCTTTATTTCAGTTGTTCCATGAGCTAAAGCCCCCAACATGATCGCCCGATGAGTTATTGACTTGTCGCCCGGCACTGATAATTCTCCGGTTAATATTTCCTGGGGGGAAGTAATAATGATCATTAGGGTTTCTCCTTATGATGAAGAATTATTGGTAATATGTTATAATAATAAACAGTTTTACATTCCGGTGCAAGTACCAGAAAGTTAAATTTTTTGAGGTTTGTTATGGATGTATATGCACTGATAGGCCATAGTGGAACCGGTAAAAGCCATCATGCCCCGGTTCTGGCCACCAAGTACAAAATTGAATATATCATTGATGACGGGTTGTTGATAAAAGGCAACTCCAACCTGGCCGGACGCTCGGCTAAACGGGAAAGCACCCGCTATGGTGCTATCAAGCGCGCCGTTTTTAAAGACCCTGAACATGCCCGGCAGGTGAGGGAAAAACTGGAGTTAATTAAACCAGATAAAATATTAATCCTGGGAACTTCCAGGCGCATGACTGAAGTTATTGCTGAAAATTTGGGCTTACCAAAACCAACTTTCATATACAATATTGAAGAAGTTTCCTGCCCTGAATCCATTAAACAGGCACTGGCCATAAGAGCCAAAGATAATCGCCATGTTATACCGCTGCCTACCTTTGCTATAAAAAAAGAATTTCCCGGCTACCTTATCGATCCGCTCCGTTCTTTTTTTAGCCTACCACCGGCAAAAACTACCGATGTCCAGGTAGAGCGCTCAGTGATTCGCCCTATCTTTAGCAATCTGGGTAACTTTTATATTGCTGAACATGTTATCACAGATTTAGCCAAATACCTGGTCTCAAACATGCCCGGTGTTTATAAAGTACTTGAGCTGGAGCTGGAAAACGGAAGGAAAAAAGTAGTTCTGGAAATTGAACTGGCTATTGATTTAGCTTATCTCCCGGAAATGCGTTTGGATAAACTGCTCCATGAGGTTCAGCAAACGGTTAAAGAAGAAGTCGAGTATCGGACCGGTTTTTATTTAGACGAAGTTAATATCCATGCTAAAAAACTGCATATGAACGAAAATATCATAAAGGATAAAGTTTTATTCCGTAAGATAGTCTCCTCAAGCGCAACCGGTTAATTAATAATAATGCCTGATAATCATAAGAAATTAGCATTTAGCGGTTTATTTCCGGGTTGATAAGGTTAGGGATTTTTTCTCCTTTCAAACCGGTCAGGAGATTCTCAGCGGCCATAACTGCCATCCTGGTCCTGGTTTCAACCGTGGCGCTGGCGATATGAGGGGCTAAGGTTACGTTTTTCAGTTCAGCCAATCCCGGCGCCAGTTCAGGTTCTTCTTCATATACATCAAGGGCTGCTCCAGCCAGTTCATCGTCCCGCAAAGCTTGAACCAGTGCTTTTTCATTGATAACAGGGCCCCGTGAAGTATTGATCAGATAAGCACTTTTTTTCATTCGCTTTAACTCCTGCTCACCGATCAGGTGCCTGGTCTTTTCAGATAAGGGAACATGTATAGAGATATAATCGGCTTCCTTTAACAGGGTTTCCAGATCCCTGTATAATATGCCCAGCCTCCGCTCTTCTTCCAGGCTTTTTCTTGTGGGATTGTAATATATTACAGGCATGTTAAAACCGACGGCCCTTTTTGCCACCGCCATGCCGATCCGGCCCATTCCTATAACACCAAGCACTTTACGGTTAACTTCCCGGCCCAAAAAAAGCATGGGCGCCCAGCCCTTGAACTTTCCTTTCCGCACATACTGGTCTGCTTCAACCACCCTCCGGGCTGCAGCCATTAATAAAGCCCAGGCCATATCTGCAGTTGTTTCAGTCAGAACACCGGGGGTATTAGATACGGCTATATTTCTTTGCGTGCAAGCCTGAACATTGATATTGTCATAACCGACAGCGCAGTTTGCTACTAATCTTAACCGGGGCAGTTGATCCAGCAGTTCTGCATCGATTTGATCGGTCAGCAAACACAGCAATCCTTCTGCACCATAAGCCGCTGCAACCAGTTCCTCTTTTTCTAAAACCCGGTCATGGGGATTTACTTCCAGCTGGCATTCAGGTCTTAGTATATCAAGGGCCTTTTGCGGGATCAGGCGGGTTACATATACTTTCTTCATCATATTATCCACCTTTCCAGATTTAAGCTTAATAATATAAAAATACGTACCTGCCTAGCCTGCTTAAGAAAACTGCACTTACTGATTGATTAGCTGAAGGGCAGAGTTATTCTCCAGGGGTGAGTATAAATATTGCAGCGCTTCCCCCTTGCAAAACCGACCAGGGTTATATTCAGGTTTTCAGCCAGTTCGATACAGAGGTTAGTGGGAGCAGCCCTGGAAATAAGCAGCTGTATTTTAAGCTTGGCTGCTTTAAGCAATATTTCTGAACTGAGACGCCCGCTGGAGACTATAATCTTATCCTCTGTTGAGATGCCTTCGCAAAGGCACTGGCCTACTATCTTATCAATAGCATTGTGACGACCGATATCTTCACAAAAATTAAGGAGCTCATCTTGATCCGCCAGGGCGGCGCTGTGGACCCCTCCGGTCGCTTTATAGAGCACCGCTTTTTCCTGTAAGGAATCCATTAAGTTAATTATTGCCTCTGAACTTATATTTAAATCGCCTTTTAGGGGACTGCTGCGCAGGGAATCCAGGGCATTGAAAAAAACCGTTCCTTTTCCACAGCCAGAGGTTACAGTTCTTTTGCCGTAAAGCTTTTCGGCAAGGCCTTCTTTTTCCTTTAAATCAACTTCAACCAGACCTTCTTCTTCCTTGACCCGGATCGACTCCAGTTCTTCCATGCCGGAAAGAATCCCTTCAGAGCGTAAAAACCCCAGGGCCAGGTATTCAAGTTTTTCAGGGGTGCAGAGAAGAGTTACCAGTTCACTGCCATTTAAGTAAATCGTAACAGGTGTTTCTATCGTAACCAGATCATCAATTTGCTCCAGTTCACCCTGACGAATTCTTACAATCTTCTTTTTTACCGTTTGTTCAGAGCTCATTTTACTCCCCCTGTTAATATATCATTTTTTGACTACAAAGGCATAGCCCGCTAAGTCACAGGCAATGTCTCCGGCGGCATGATCAAAGATATTACCCTCCGACCGGGCCAAGCGATCCCATATAGCACCTATCCTTTCCATCTGCTTCTGGTGATCCCTCAACCTGGTAGGAAGAAGTTGTTGCTCCCCAAATGAAATCAACCGGGAATAGATATTGCGACATTTTAAGCCCTCTTAAAAGCCATTCTTAACCATAAATCCTTAAATAAGGTTTCTGTTGAACAATTATCGGATCGACAGCCACAAAAAAAGATGTTTTTATCTCTACAATTTTTTATTCTGCAAACGCTGATTAGTTCCCTGCACAAAAGCGCCCCCATTATATGAGGGCGCTTTATGGTTCTTATTATTAACAGATCCTTATCCTAAAAAGAGCTTACACGCAGCATCCTTTTTTGAAAGCGCTGATTACTGATCGCCTGGTTAAAGTTTCGCTCAAACACTGACAGCTGTGTACTCCGGTAGCGCAGCATTCTGCAGCATGCCCTTCATCCATCTGCAGCGCTTCCGGCTTATAATCTACTCCGGCAAAAAGGCCTTTGCCGCGACTAAAACTGTTTTGATGCAGATATTTGGTTCCCGGATGGTCATCGGCAGGGCAGGGCCACTGCAGACCTTGTTCCACCAGGCGACGATAGGACATTCCGCTATAGTCTGGAGTAAGAGAAGCAATTTCATCAAATACTTCCTCCGGCCCGACGTAGTCCCATTCAAACCCAAACCACTCGGCCAGTTCAACCAGGACCGCCCAATCGGGGTACACTTCTCCAGGAGGCTCCAGAGCAGGCTGGTTAAGCTGAACTCTGCGCTCTGTATTGGTATAAGTTCCCAGTTTTTCGGCAAATGCTGAAGCCGGCAGGATAACATCAGCCAGTGAAGCCGTTTCGGTCATAAAAATATCCTGGACTACCAGAAAATCAAGGTTAGACAGAAACTGAACCAGATCTGCCTGATCTCCTCCACAGGCCACCGGGTTTTCACCCATAATATACATAGCCTTAATCCTGGAATTTTTACCATCTGCAAAGGCCTCTGCAGCTGTCATGCCCGGTTCATCACTGATCTTGACGCCCCATGCTTTAGAAAACTTTTCACGGACAGCTTCTTCACCAAGGTGTTGATAACCGGTCGCAACATTGGGCAATGCTCCCATATCGGCCATGCCCTGTAGATTATTTTCGCCATATGGCAAATAAACCCCAGCAGATTCTTTACCGACATTGCCGGTCAGCATGGCCAGGTTGGCCAGGGCCCGGACAAAATCAGCAGCCCCAATTTTGTTGCTGACAGCAGCATCGGATAGAATAACCGCTTTTTCTGCAGAAGCGTACGCCCGGGCAGCAGATAGAATCTCTTGCTCGTCTAACCCGGTTATTCCGGCCACGTATTCCGGAGTATATTTTTCGACTGCTTTTTTCAGCTGATCAAACCCTTCTGTCCTGTTGTCGATAAAGGCTTGATCGTGCAACCCCTCGTTAATAATGACATTGGCCATTGCATTCAACAGGGCCAGTTCTGTGCCCTGCTTAAGGGGCAAATAACCTGTAGATACATCAACCAGTCCAATCATCTCAGGGGCGGCAACTATTAATTTTGCACCGTTCCGGGCCGCTTCACGAACACGGTAATCCAGAATTGGATGGGTTTCAGCGGGATTGGCTCCAATCACCAGAACGGCATCGGTAGCCGCGATTTCATCAATGCTGTTAGTAGTAGCCGCATTACCGAAGGCATCCATCATACCGTTTACGGAAGAAGCATGGCAGTGCTTGCTATAACTGTCCACATTGTTGGTGCCAAGGGAACGGATCAGTTTCTGGAAAAGGTAGCTGTCTTCGTTACTGGCCTTGGGTGAACTCAAGCCCATCAAAGCGTCAGCGCCGTAACGGGTTTGTACTTCTTTGATATTGTCAACTATGTAATCAAGAGCCTCTTCCCAGCTTACTTCAACAAAGACACCGTCACTCTTAACCAGTGGAGCGGTAACCCTGTCTCCGCTGTGGATAAAGTCCCAGCCAAATTTACCCTGCACGCAAAGATGGCCCCGGTTAACAGGACTTTCCTTAACCGGACTAACCTCGATCACTTCATTGTCTTTAACATGCAGATTAATATTACAACCTAAACTGCAATAGGGACATACAGAAGGGACGCTTTCAGTCTGCCATGGTCGCCCTTTACCGGTTACATATTTAGGGATCAAGGCTCCTACCGGGCAGTTGTCAATACACATCCCGCAGAAAACACAACTTGATTCTTCAATTGGATCTTCAAAACCGGCACTAACATTGGTAACAAATCCGCGCTTGGTAAAGTCTATTGCTCCGGCTCCCACTACCAGCTGACATTTCCCGACGCAAATTCCGCATAGAATGCACTTATTCATGTCGCGGTAGAAAAATTCATTGGTATCATCATAGGGCAGATTTTTAACTTCACCTTCAAATTCACTGGTAGCTACCCCATATTGATAACAGTAATCCTGTAGTTTACAGGTCCCGGTCTTCTCACAGGTAATACAATCCAGGGGATGGTTGGCCAGCATCAGGCCGAGGTTATTTTTCCGGGCATTGATTACCCGTTCAGATTCAGTATACACTACCATATCAGGGCCGACAGGCGCAACACAGGAAGCCACCAGGGCGCGGGCTTTTTCTACTTCAACCACGCAAATCCGGCAAGCCCCGTTAGGGGGCAGTTCCGGATCTTGGCAAAAAGTCGGAATGTCGATCCCAAGCTGCCGAGCGGCTTCGAGGATCGTCGTACCGGGAGCCACTTCGATTTCTTGTCCGTCTATGGTTAATTTAATTGCCGACATCAGCTTCACTCCCTACACGAGTAATCATAATACAATCCTGGCGACATTTTTCTATACAGCTGCCACAGCGGGTACAAAGGTCCTGGATTATTTCATGGGGCTCTTTCTTTTCACCTTTAATTGCCTCTACCGGACAAACCCTGACACAGGCTCTGCAACCGTTGCAATTATCCTGATCAATTTCATACTGGAATAAGGGTTTGCATATACCCGATTGGCAGTACTTTTCGTTGATATGTTCTTCATATTCATGGCGGAAGTAGCGAATGGTAGTTAAAACCGGGTTGGGGCAGGTCTGGCCCAGCCCGCAAAGGGCGCTGTCTTTGATACTGTGCGCTAAGCTGTCCAGGGTATCAAGATCCTCCGGCTTTCCTTTTCCTTCGGTGATCCGATCAAGAATTTCAAGCATCCGCTTGGTGCCTTCCCGGCAGGGAGTGCATTTGCCGCAGGATTCTTTCTGGGTAAAGCTCAAGAAATAATTGGCCAGATCAACCATACAGGTCCGATCGTCCATTACTACAAGACCGCCGGAACCCATGATCGCTCCCGCCTTGGTCAGCGAATCATAGTCAATAGGCAGATTAATCAGGTCTTTCGGAATACAACCGCCCGAAGGGCCACCGGCCTGAACAGCCTTAAACTCACGGCCGCCCTGAATACCTCCACCGACATCAAAGATAATCTCTTCAACGGTGATACCCATCGGCACTTCAACCAGGCCGGTATTACGAACTTTCCCGGCCAGGGCGAAAACCTTGGTCCCTTTGCTGCCTTCGGTTCCAATTTTCTTAAACTCCTCTGCCCCGCCTTCCCTGACGATCAGGGGGATATTGGCCAGAGTCTCTACGTTATTGATCGTGGTCGGTTTACCGAAAACTCCCACCTGGGCAGGGAATGGCGGCCTGGGGCGAGGCATACCTCTTTTACCCTCAATAGAAGCCAGAAGGGCTGTTTCTTCGCCGCAGACAAATGCGCCTGCACCTTCCTTAATATTAATCTTAAAATTAAAATCAAAACCGAGAATATTATTGCCAATCAGTCCGTACTCTTCGGCCTGCTTAATAGCGTCTCTAAGCCTCTTGATGGCCAGAGGGTACTCGGCCCGGCAGTAAATATAACCTTCATCAGCGCCGCAGGCTTTTCCGGCAATCAGCATCCCCTCTATAATGGCATGGGGATCGCCTTCAAGAATACTACGGTCCATGAATGCGCCGGGGTCACCTTCATCGGCGTTACAAACAATATATTTCTTAGGCCCAGGAGCCTTGTTGGTAAAGCCCCATTTTACCCCGGTCGGGAATCCGGCGCCGCCGCGGCCTCGCAAACCGGCATCTTTAACTTCGTCGCAAACAGCCTGGGAATCCATCTGAAGAGCTCGTTTCAGGGCCCGGTACCCGCCGCGCATAATATATTCGTCAATGCTTTCAGGGTCAATAACACCGCTGTTGCGAAGGACATTAAATAATTGTTTAGAATAAAAGGGGATAGTATCGTAAAAACGGGCCGGTGCATCTACATCCGGTCCCTTGTAAAGCAAACGCTCCACGATTTCTCCACCGATCAAGTGCTGATCTACCAGTTCAGCCATGTCTTTTGCCTTCAGACGGCAGTAGAACACCTCGTCTGGAAATATCACTATAATGGGCCCGACTTCACAAAAACCGGGGCAACCGCCCATAACCAGGCGATATTTATCCCTAATTCCCCGGCTTTCAAGTTCCTGGGTCAAAGCTTCAGCGATCTTGTTTGAACCCGATGAAAGACAGCCGGTGGCTCCACAAATCATTATATGCTTCTCATACAATAGCTTCTAACCTCCCTTTCCCTGGAATATAGCAATTAACTGACTACAAATCTTTCATCCAGGGCTACTTTTTCAATTAGCGCTTTACGTTTTTTAGCACATTCATCGTTATCATGGCATATCGGCCCTTCCACACAACACTCTACAAAATCTTTACAAGGAGTGTCCTTGGTATGGGTACATTTTTCACAACAAGGATCGATAAACTTCTCCATCAGGCCACCTCCTAATCCTTATTCATAACTTTCCAGAATATCTTTTACCTTATCCGGCGTTAACCTTCCATGCGGGTCATCATTGACCATGATTACCGGAGCCAGGGCACAACAACCGATGCAGGCTACTTCTTCCAAAGTAAACCGTAAATCATCAGTGGTTTCGCCGCTTTCTACATCCAAAATATCTTCAATTCTTTCAGATATTTTTGGACTGCCCTGGATATGACAGGCCGTGCCTTTGCACACCCTGATAATGTTTCGACCCCGGGGTTTTAGTTTAAACTGGGCATAAAACGTTGTAACGCCGTAAAGACGGCTTAGAGGGATATGCATCCGGAGAGCTACTTGTTCCATGGCCGGGCGCGGCAGGTAGCCGAAATGTTCCTGCACTTTTTGCAAAATTGGAATGACCATTTCTTTCTTTCCCAGGTACGGTTCAACAATCGAATCGACCTGGCTCAAATCAATGTCCTCGTTGAGGGCTGCAACCTCATTGCTCAAATCATTTACCTCCTTATAGTTTCTTATCTAAGTATTAAAAAACTTAGTTTTAACCTGCTTTAATTATTCTCGTTAACATAGATAAATCCTGCTCAAAAAAATAGAATTTGAGAAAAATAGAACATAACCACCTTTTTAAACCACCAGTACAGGCGTAAAACAGTTGCCATCAGCAGCCACAAAAAGATATTTTACCCCGTTTCTTAAGCCCTGGTAAATATGATCCCGGCCTTCATCATGAATATGACCAAACAGGCAATATTTGACTTTGTAATCTTCTAATAGCCCAGTAAAAGCGCTGGACTGCCCCTTGCGGTTAAAAGGCGGAAAATGCAGCGCAACAATAATATCCTGAAATCTTTTTTGGCGGGCGCTTTCCAGGGACAGCTGCAGGCGTTGAATCTCCCTTTGATATATCTTTTGATCCTGATCATGATCAAAACTTTCTTCACCAGGGCAGATCCAGCCCCTGGTTCCGCAAACAGCCCAATTATCCCAGGATAAATGATCATTTTGCAATGCATAGACAGAAGATGGTAAATAAGCCCGTACTTTACCGATTGATGACCACCAGTAATCATGGTTGCCCCTGATCAGCAACTTTGTTCCTTTAAGCTTTGATAGCCAAATCAGATCAGGGATAGCCTCGGGTAAACGCATGGCCCAGGAAATGTCTCCCGGGATAATTACCAAATCATCTTCATCAACCAGGCCATCCCAGTTTTCTTTAATTTTAACATTATGATTCTCCCATGCAGATCCAAATATATCCATCGGTTTCTCTTGATTGTGAGAAAGATGCAAATCGCCGAGTGCAAAAATAGCCATATCCTAAACCCCGCTTGGAATATATACTATCTAATCTTACTAAAAGAAACATTGAAAATCAAAAGTAAATTTTTTCTGCTTATTAAAACTTTTTTCAGCTTAAATTAAGCTTTGCAAATATTTTTATAAAATGATAAAATATCAATACATTTTAATGCTATTCTCAAAAATTGAAGGAGGTTAATCAAACTGTGGAACCATATAGATCCCGGAGGCCACGTCGTTATTTACGCAGTCGGATAACAAGAAAACTAATTTTAGATACTGCATTAGATGTTTTTCTTAATGAAGGATATGCCAAAACTACAATCGCTAAAATCAGCGAACAGGCTAAAGTAGGTTATGGGACGGTATACAGCCATTTTAAAGGAAAAGATGACATTTTATGCAAAGTCATTGACAATGTTCTGGTAGATTTTTATAACTTGCTTGAAGTGCCCTTTGCACCCAATACTTTAGAAGACGCCCGCAAGATATATGGTGAGCTGATTTTAACCTCTTTTCGCCTTGCTGATCAGCATCGCCCGATAATGAAGATATACCAGGAAGCGCTTGCTTTATCAGATGCGATAGAGAGCCACTGGTTTGGAGTACAGGCCCAGTTTATAGAAAGCTCCGCCCAATCTTTTAAATATGCCAAAGAAAAAGGACTGGCTAAAGAATTTGACCTTGAACGCGGTGCAAAGGCATACATTTTATTGATAGATCGTTTCATTTGGGAAGTAGTCAATGAAAGAGAAGATAATATGGAAAAAACCGCTGATATCATTATCGATATGCTGTTTCACGGCTTTTTTGTTAACCCGAAGTCCTGATCATAAGGTTGTTAGTAAATATGGCATACTTTCTATCTATACTTCAAACTGGATCAAAGTTTAGAGCACTTAAAAACTATAATTTCTAAATCAGGGCATACAAAGATATAAGCTTTAATGAGAGGTTAGACAGGGAATAAACAGCGTCAAGAACTTAAAAAACTTAAAGGTGTACTAATTTCTGGTAATGACCCTTTGCTCTGTTATAATCATGTCAACCCGCCTGTCCCACTGCTCTAGAGGGATATCGGGGATAATTTGCATTTCAAAGGCAAGGGCAACCAAAGGCACCCCCGGCTTGAGCAGTTCAAAGAAACGATCGTAATAACCGCCTCCATAACCCAAGCGCCCCCCATCAAGATCAAAACCGACCCCGGGAACAATCAGAAGATCGATAATTTCCGGATCTCTGGGGCGCAGTGTTTCTGGGCCGGGTTCTGGAATATTATAAGCTCCAGGCTCGAGATCACGCATCCAGTCAATAATCTGGGAAGGTATTAATGCGCGGGTTTCAGGTACTGCTTTAGGGGCAAGTGCCAGCTTGCCCCGTTGAATAGTATCCTCAATCATCAACCTGGTATCAACTTCACTGCCGAAGGAAATAAAAAACATTACCGCATTTGCTTCCCGGTATACCGAAAGAGCATATAAGTTTTTAGCTATAGAAGCGCTCTTTTCAGAAACTTCTTGTTTTGAAAAGCGGTCTCGCTCCTGGATAATTTTTTTGCGAAGGGCACCTTTTTCTTTTTTCATTTCTATTTATTAATAAGCCCTGGCAAAGTATACAACGTGCTCCGCTTTTTTATCACAAACCAGGCAGGTTTCATGTTCCAATTCCTTATTAAAGGGAATACAGCGGATAGTAGCTTTGGTATCATCTTTAACTTTCTCTTCACATTCAGGATCACCGCACCAGGGAGTCAGGTAAAATCCGCGTTCTGTTTCCATAATTTTTTTAAAATCTTCATAATCAGTTCCAGTACGGGTATTCTCTTCTCTGAATTCCATAGCCTTCGTAAGCATATCTTTTTGGATATCTTCCATCAAACCAGGCAGATAGGCGGCCAGCTCTTCTCTATCTATACTCTCTTTTTTTCCACTATTACGACGAACCACTACCACTTTGCCCTGTTCCAGGTCTTTCGGGCCGACTTCAATCCGCACCGGCACTCCGCGCATTTCCCAATCGTTATATTTCCAACCGGGTGAATACTCTTCCCGATCATCAAGCTTGACTCTAACCACGTCTTTAAGCTGGTCGGCCAATTCTTGCACGGATTTGAGAACCTTTTCCCGTTCTTTTTTAGTCAAAATAGGCACTATCACGGCTTGATAAGTCGATATCCGAGGAGGAATCTTAAGGCCTCGATCATCTCCGTGAACCATGATTAAAGCACCAATCAACCTGGTTGAAACTCCCCAGGATGTTTGCCAGACATATTTTAGCTGATCGTCCTGGTCCAGGAATTTAATATCAAAAACCCTGGCGAAATGCTGACCCAGGTTATGGGATGTTCCTGCCTGCAGAGCTCTACTATCGCTCATTAAGGCCTCTACGGTATAAGTGCGCAGAGCTCCGGCAAATTTTTCACGATCCGTTTTACGGCCAACCACACAGGGAATGGCCAGTTCCGTTTCAATGCATTCTCTGTAAACTTCAAGCATTTTCAAAGCTTCTTCTTCAGCTTCTTCTTCAGTTCGATGACAGGTATGGCCCTCCTGCCATAAAAACTCAGAGGTGCGCAAGAAAGGGCGCGTCGATTTTTCCCAGCGTATAACATTGCACCACTGGTTAATCAAAACCGGCAGATCCCGCCAGGACTGAACCCAGCGTGAATAAAAATCGCAGATGATTGCTTCAGAAGTAGGCCTGACTACCAGGGGTTCGTTTAATATTTCATCCCCCCCTTTGGTTACCCAGGCTACCTCTGGAGCAAAGCCTTCAACGTGCTCCGCTTCTTTCTCCAGAAGTCCCTGAGGAATAAGCATGGGGAAATAGGCATTTTCATGGCCGGTTTCCTTAAACCGGCGATCAAACTGCTTTTTAATATTCTCCCAAAGAGCATACCCGGCCGGTCGAATGGCCATAAAACCTTTTACAGGAGAGTAGTCCATTAGTTTTGCTTTTAGGATTACATCGATATACCACTGCGAATAGTCTACCGCCTTTGGAGTAATAGCTTTTACAAATTCTTTCTGCTGATTATTCTTTTCCTGCCCGGCTTTTTGCTCCACTTTAGTCACCCTCTTCAAATCTTTAATAGTTGATATCAACACCTGCTTATTCTATCACAGTTTTTAGCGAAGGGCCAACTCTCTGCGCTTCTCCAATACTCTTTGCCACTTTTCATCACTCAGTGGACGATTAAAGCTTCTAAAATTAGCCAGTTTAAAACCATGTTCACCAGCCCAGTAACGAGTCTGTAAAATAGTTTCAAGGTTAACTCCAGAAGAACCCAGGCTAAAGTGCTTGTAACGTTTTTCTAAAGCAAGCAGCATTGTTTCAGCCATGCAGGCATAAGCCAGACCCCGATCAAAGCCAAAATCCCAACCCAAAGATGGCAGACCGGGCACCTCAATGATTCCTC
Source organism: Syntrophomonadaceae bacterium (assembly GCA_003567725.1). Classification (GTDB taxonomy): domain Bacteria; phylum Bacillota; class Dethiobacteria; order DTU022; family DTU022; genus B1SED10-74M. The sequence continues at coordinate 34,522 of PWYU01000058.1, forward strand.
CGTCGATAACCAGAACATCGGGCCGGGCTTCGTCAACTTCTTCGCTTACATTAGCTGGACGGGATATATCACACACCACGGCACCCTCTTTAAGGTTGCCGGCATGAATTACCTTGCCGGTGGCGCTGGTGGCACTAATTACCACGTCAGCCCTGGAAAGGACAGCATCAATATCGGTGGAAAAATCAATCAACCCTGTTCTGCGCCCCTCACCATCGGCAAAAACTTCAAATTCTGCCATAGGCGCTTCAGGCGAAGGCAGTTCAGAGCATTCGGCCAGTAAGTGCCCCATGCTACCAGGCTTCAAAGGGCGGCCCTGGTTCAGCAGGGCTGACTGGTAGCGGTATATCTCTGCTGCGACCAGATGCAGCCTTTCACTGGAAGTCTTGTTGTTAGGATTGCCGATTAAGACCAGGCGGGGAACAGTTTCTGATAATAAAAGAGAAATCCCCCGGCCGATAGATCCTGCCGCCCCTACAATGCCGGCTGTTATCTGGGAACGGTCCATCTGCAGTTTTTCGGTAGCGGTATTGACAGCATCGACAGCGGATACCACCGTATAGCTGTTTCCAGTGGTAATAGGCACTCCTTCATTTTTAAGATAGAGGCCGCCCATGGATGCCACAGCTGTAAAAGCGCCCAACCCCACTATTCGAGCGCCCCGGTCCCTGGCCATAGCTACCGCTTCTTTTAATTCTTCCATAACCTGCTTACGAGGCATCTCTAAAAATTCATCAGTAGTGCGGGGCAAGCCGATAAATTCACCATAAGCAGTACTGCCGGTCAAGGATTTGATCCTGGTCTTTCCTGCCAAAAAAGGTCCAACCATATCGCCAACCCTTCCGGTCAGCTCTGCAAGCTCTTCTTCACTAAAAGCAAGGAGACTATTATCAAACTGATGATAGCTTTCCAGGTCGAGAGCATGAATGAGGAAAGCAAAGCGCCCTTCATCTTCATCGCCTGCGGGCTCCACTTTATTCTCAAGATAAGGTACAAATTCTGGAAAATCGACATCTTCCTGCGGCCTCACCAAATAGGCCAGGAAACGGGCTGTATTGCCCTGGTTTAACACTGTTAACATTGAATCCAATTTTTGTAAAGCTTCTAAGCACTGCTCTTCACTGATCGTTAGCGGCGGCTCAACGCGAATTACTTCATTACCGTTGAGGGTAGGAGCTACCCGAACTTTTTCAACATTCAAAAGGTAGGAAGAAATAGCCGGAGTTAATAGTTCCTGTTCGGCCATCACACCGAGTAAACTACCCGGAAATTGATTACGGTCGAGGTTGAATTCAAGGCCCAACATTAAACCCCGACCCCGAACCGCTTTAATCAGGCTGGGGTATTTATCCTGTAATTTCAAAAGACCATTTTTAAGAAAGCGGCCCCTCTTTCCCACTGCTTTGATTAAAGCGTTTTCATTTTCGGTCAACACTTCAAGAACTTTTATCCCAACCCGGCAAGCCAGCGAATTAGCAGCAAAGGTAGAAGAATGTTTCATCCCAAATTCTTCGGTATAAACCCGGGCCGAGCTAAGGCAGGCGCCTATGGGCATAACTCCACCACCCAGGGCTTTGGCCAGGACTAATACATCGGGCGTAATATTATCTTGTTCAAAAGCAAAGAGTCTTCCCGTCCGCCCCAAACCAGTCTGAATTTCATCTAGAATCAAAAGGACTTCGTGACGTTCACAAATCTCTTTTACAGCATTTAGATAACCGGAAGGTGGCTCGACAATACCGCCTTCTCCCTGGATCGGTTCCACTATGAAGGCAGCATAATAACCGGGATTAGCACTTAACTCCTCTTCCAGGGCTTTTACGTCTCCGAATTTAATATGGCGGAAGTGTTCAGCCGGAGCCATAAAGACATTCTGGTAACTGCTGTTGCCGGTGGCAGAAAGGGCCCCGAAAGTTTTTCCGTGAAAACTGTTATCGGTGGCCAGAATCCCCGGGTGCCCGGTTGCCGCACGGCATAGCTTTATGGCTGCTTCAACCGCTTCGGCGCCACTGTTGGTAAAAGTAACAAAATCAAGCCCATCCGGGCTCAGTTCAACCAGGCGGCGGGCCAGCTCCCCGGCCGCCTCCAGGGCGGAAGGTTGGACAAAGTTGGGTTCAGCAGAATCCCGGTAGCTGTTTATGGCTTCCCAGATCCGGCCGGGGTTATGTCCAAAAGGCAGGGCTCCGTAAGCAGCGATACAGTCCAGGTAGCAGTTGCCTTCTTCGTCATAAAGATAACTGCCCTCTCCGCGAACATAGTTTTGATCTAACTTGATATTTTCAAGCATTTCACCCAGGTGAGGATTTACATACCTGGTAAACTTTTTCATAATATGGCCTCCTGTTGTGTTGTGCACACTAATGTGCACATCAATGGTGCCATTTTAACTTGATCTGCAATAAAAATCAACAGGATTTTTAAAGCCACAGCTGTTACTCTTCTGGAGACGGCACTATTAGCGATATAACATGATAGGCTGGATCGAAATTTTCTTCTGCAACAGCCATAGCTTCCTCTATTGTAATATCCTGCAAGACAGAAGGAAGCTCAAACATTTCATTATCTCTAAACCGGTAAGCCAGGTAGTTATTAGCTATGAATTCAAGAGAGTTAAAGCGCCTGATATAACCACCTAAGATTTTCCGGCGATGCCGTTCAAATTGTTCTTTAGTAATTCCTTCTTTTTTTACATTTTCTATTGCTTCCATAATGCGGCTGTACAACTGATCGGGATCTCTTGTTTCTCCGCCGATCATAGCATAACCATAATTAATTTCATTAGTGTATTCAGCCCCAAAGTTTTCATCGATCAGGTTGTCCCGGTAAAGTTCATTATAAAGCTTTTCACTTGAGCCAAAGAGAATATCTAAAACCAGCTCCATCAATATTTCACGTCGCATCTTTTGACGGCTTTCCAATTTAGCTACTATATTATCTTTTAAACCGATAAACATGATTGGCTCAGATACAACAAGCTCCTGAACAGTTTTTTGCTGATTAATTTCAAAAGGTTCATCAGGGAATTGGCGCACTATTTGACCCATGGGGCTGTAATCTCGGCCCAGCAGGTTTTTTTCTACCTGCCGCCCCACCTCCTCCGGATCGAGGTTACCAACTACAAAGACGGCCATATTGCTGGGATGGTAAAAAGTATGATAACAGCGATATAGCAATTCCGGGCTTATTTTATTGATGCTTTCTATAGTCCCGGCAATGTCATTACGAACGGGATGCATCTGATATAGTCCTGCCAGGAGGTTAAAAAAAACTCTCCAGTGGGGGTGATCTTCATACATTTTTATTTCCTGTCCGATAATGCCCTGTTCTTTCTGCACTGTTTTATCAGTAAAATAAGGTTCCTGCACAAAATTGAGCAAAAGGTCAAAGTTCTGTTCAAAGCTGGCAGTGCAGGAAAAGAGATATGAAGTCTGGGTAAAGGATGTAAAAGCATTGGCAGAAGCCCCCAGGGCGGCGAAGCGATCAAATACATTGCCCCGTTCATCTTCAAAAAGCTTATGCTCTAGAAAGTGGGCCACTCCATCGGGTAATTCTGTAACTTCAGGATGGGGTTCGACTCGAAAGCGGTTATCTATAGAACCAAAACGAGTGGAAAAGACAGCGTACTTCTTCTGATAACCGGTGCGGGGCAAGACATACAAATCCAGACCAGGATGAAACTGGTAGTGATAAAGGGTTTCATGCAGTTCCCGGTTTTCAATTAACTTTAAATTCTCTCTCATTTTATAGAGCCTCCTTCCTGGGGCCGCAAGACATACACGGTATCGAGTTTTACTCTTTCAGCTGCCTCCTGGATTTCTTGTTTTCCCACTGTTTCAATACCTTTAATTAATTCCGCTGCGGTGTACGTTTTACCACCAATTGAGCCGTCAAGATGGCTAATTATTAATTGAATAGGACTGTCTTGCTGGGAACGCAGGCGGTTAATCAAACCCTGCCTGGTATTGTCAAGTTCCTCATCGCTAATATTGCCGGCAGCCATATCTTCAAGCTGGCGCTCAATTATTTCCCGGGCATTATCATAATCTTCATAATTAATTCCGGCAGCAATAATCATCAAACCTTTATGCTTTTCCAGGCGAGAGTGAACATAGTAAGCCAGGCCCGCTTCTTCACGCACTTTCATAAACAGTTTGGAATGCGGAAAACCGCCTAAAATACCGCTATAGAGTAAAAGAGGGCAATACAAATCATCACCGTAAGCAGTATATGTACGTAATCCGAGGACTATCTTAGCCTGGTTAACGGGAAGCGCTTCCTCGTAATACCTGACTTCTTGCACTGTTTTTTTCGTATCTGTAAGGGGCAGCCGGTTTTGCTCTTTCAAACGGGACAAACTAAAGGCTTCACCAGTCGCGTCCAAAACCTCTTTTTCCTTTAAATCTCCAATCACATAGAGATCAATAGGATTGGCAGAAAAAACATGGTTGTAATATTGATAAAGACTCTCTTCATTTATATTATTATAATCTTCTATTGAACCGAGTTTATAGGTGCCAAACCTTTCTTCTGAACACATCAAAGCAATGCAACGTTCATAAGCATAAGTTGCTTTATCGTTAAGCATAGCTTTAATATCTTTTATCAGTTGTTTTTTTTCCTGTTCTACATACTCTTTTTTAAAACTCCCGTTTTCAAGCAATGGATCGCCTGAAACAGAGCCAAGGACGGACAAACCTTCTTTAACCAGGGCTTTTCCTTCACCCAGGTACTTATCATGGGCAGTTTCGCAGCCAAAAGTCATGATGTGCCTCTCTCCGCTTTTTATTATATCTGCAGTAAGATCGGCTCCATACAGGTTCTCGAGCTTGCGCTGTAAAATTAGTTTGTCGGGATACTGCCTGCTGCCCTGTTCCAAAACGGCTGGTAACAGGGCACTCATAGCTGCCAACTTACTGTTCAGCTCCTGATGGATAAACAAAGCGATGGAAATAGTTTTAAATTTGTCTGTTGGCATAAAAAATAGCCTGATTCCGTTTGGCAAATGATGCTCTATATAATTTGTAATCAAAATCAATCCTCCCCTGTGGGACACGGGGACAGGTCCCTTGTCCCAGGTTATGTAAACTATACAGCTAATGGGATAGAGCGACAGGTTCCTTGTCTCAGACTAACTGCCCAAAATTACCTTACTTCTTTTTTCAGGTTTTTTAAAGCCTGGCGATATAACTCTTTGAAATACCCGTTATCCTTGATAACTGCCTGATTGTCAAACCTTCAACTGCTTTAAGTTCAGTCAAGATAAAATCTCTGTCATTTTTATTTATTTTCGATAGTTCTGCTAGGTTTGAGTTGTTATATTCTTCCAGCAAAGCTCTAACGTTTTGATCGGTAAGCTTCTTTTTATCATCTATATCAAGGCAGACATCACTATTTTGTTTTTCCATAAATGTTTTTAATAGCTTGATCCCTTGATTACAGTTAGGTGAAAAAATATTTAAGGCAAATTCTCGATCAACTAAGATTGGTTCATGCAAATACTCACTTAAGCTGGTCCAGTTATAATCAAGAACATTTTTAACCAAACCAGCCTTCAGCGGGTTCTGATGAATGTACCTTAAAACAGTCAAAAAGTAAATATCATCTTCAACCGTTTCACTTCTATATCTTTCTTGGAATAAATGACCGCATCGCCCATGTTTGTTATTATACCAATAAACATAACTACCACTTATTCTTTTTACCACCAGGGACAAGGGCTCTGAAATCTCTTTAAGCAAGATATGAACGTGGTTGTCCATGAAGCAGTATCCGTAAATCAAATAATCACTAAGCTTTTTATAGCGTAATAAAATTTCGTAAAACCTTTTTTTGTCCTCACTGTCGTAAAATATGTGATCTTTATTAATACCTCTCATAATGATGTGATAGATGCCGGATTCACTTTTTCCTCTAGCTCGTCTTGCCATTTCACCACCTCACAAGTATTTTAACTTAATTCCATCTAAAAACAAACACACAAATATCAAGAATAATTAATCTGAATGTATTTACACCTTCAGCTCTTGAATACAGGGATTTAAATATTCCTTGTTATGATTAAATCCTTCCATAACAGATTAATCCACTTATGCATTATTTATAACCTCTTCTTCATGAAAAATAAATTTATTCTATATCATCTTCTTTTCCATAAACCCCTGCCTTTTGGGACAAAAGACCTGTCTCCGCGTCTCAGGACCTCTTTTCTCTGTCCTATGTCTCAAACAACTTAGCCCGCACTTCTTAATCTCCGCCTGGATCAATAAAAACAAAATGGTTTACATAACCTGGGACAAGGGACCTGTCCCCGTGTCCCAGGTTTGACTTGTATTGGGGGTGGTGGTATCATAGCAGTGAATAATTCAGCCAGGCGCCCGTGGTGAAAGGGATATCACGCAGGCCTCCGGAGCCTGAAGTCGGGGTTCGAATCCCTGCGGGCGTACCATCATGTGAAGGAGCAACCTGCTTCAGGTTGCTCCTACCTATAATTAGCTAGCTTAACTCTACCAATCATCTTATGCTAAAGGAGTGTTTCCGTTATGCCCAAAATAGTTTTTATTCCCCAGAATAAAGAGATTACAGTTGAATCCGGCACCAATCTTTTAAAAGCAGCCGATCAAGCCGGCTTATATGTAGAAGGAGACTGCGCCGGAAAAGGAACTTGCGGCAAATGCAAGGTAAAAATTGTTAAAGGTGATGGCGGCAACCCGACTAAAGCAGAGCAAAAACACCTTTCTGAAAAAGAGCTGTCCGAAGGATGGATCCTTTCCTGTCAAAAAAAGGCAAAAGAAGATCTCACCATTGAAGTACCGGTTCAAAAAGCAGCTTACCTGCGTAAAACTACCCTGGCTGGCGGCGTGGAAGACATGGAAGCTGATCCAATGGTTGAAAAAATAGCAGTCAAATTGAGCCGGCCGGCAGTTAAAGATCAAACCGCCGACCTGGAGCGTTTGCTGCAACAGCTGGAACGGGAAGATTTATCGGTAGAACTACGAGAGCTATCAAAACTGCCGGGCATGCTTCGCGATAATAATTATTCCGTAACTGCCGCCATTATCGGTAAGAGAATCATTTCTATCGAGCCGGGCGATACCTCCGATCAACTCTACGGAATTGCTTTTGATATTGGGACCACTACTATCATGGGATCTTTGCTAGACCTGCAAAAAGCAGAAGTAATTGCGGTTGCGGCTGCAACCAACCCTCAGAATATATATGGAGCTGATGTTATTTCCAGGATCAACTACGCTTCCGAAGGGGAAGACGAACTAAAAATGCTCCAGAAAAAAGTAATTGAAGCAGCTAACGAGATTATTAGCGACCTTTTAAAACAGACAAAAGTAGCAAAAGATCGGGTTTATGAAATAGTTGCTGTCGGCAATACCACGATGAGTCATTTATTTATGGGAGTGGATCCCACATACCTGGCCCCGGCTCCTTTTATTCCAGCTTACAGTCGGGCTTTGGAAGTTGAAGCCTCAGAACTTAACCTTACTATCAATCCGGCGGGACGAGTAATTTTTCTGCCCAATATTGCCGGTTATGTTGGTTCGGATACACTGGGTGTAATCCTGGCCACAGAAATGGACCAAAACTCAAGCGATTGCGCCGCCATAGATATTGGAACCAACGGTGAACTGGTCCTGGCCGCCAACGGTAGGCTGATGGCCTGTTCTACTGCAGCAGGCCCGGCATTTGAAGGCGCCCAGATCAAGCAAGGTATGCGTGCCTCAGCCGGAGCCGTAGAAGCTGTGCAATACATCGATAATGACTTTAAAATTAGCACTATTGATGATGCTCCCGCCAGGGGGATCTGTGGTTCGGGGCTGATCGACGCCGCCGCTGCCCTGGTTGATGCCGGCCTGATCAATGCTACCGGCAAACTTATCAATCCTGAAGAAAATCCTGATCAAGTTCCTGAAAAATTTAAAACAAGGCTTAAGCAGGCAGAAGGTGGAATGGAATTCATTCTGGTATCCGGAGGTGATTCAGAATCCGGAGAAGATATTGTGCTCAGCCAGAGTGATTTACGTGAACTGCAGCTGGCCAAAGGAGCAATTTACGCAGGTTTAAAAATTCTTTTAAAAGAAGCTGAGCTTAAAGAAAATGATCTTGATAAAATCCTTCTGGCCGGTGCTTTTGGAAATTATGTGCGCAAAGAAAGTGCCCTGACTATCGGGCTTTTGCCTCAGCTTTCCCCGGAAAAAATAGTAGCTGTAGGCAATGCGGCCGGTGACGGATCGAGAATGGCCCTTGCTTCAAAAAAAGTTCGAGAAAGAGCTTTCGGGTTACCTGAAATAGTAGAACACCTGGAGTTATCAACCCGCCAGGATTTTCAAGAAATCTTTGTTGATGCTCTTAAGTTCGGTCAGTAAAGTTCCTGGTTTCAGTTACAAAAGAAGGCAGAAAACCGGTAAAAATGATAGAATAGGGTAAGACTTACTATTACGATTAACCTACCCGGAGGTTTAAAATGCAAAAAGCCAAAGATATAATGAGTTCACCACCAATCAATATTCGCGAAGATCAAACCCTGCAGGATGCCATTAAATTATTGGCCGAACACCGTTTCAGCGGAGTCCCTGTAGTAAACAGCGCCGGAAAAATCATGGGGATAATATCGGATACAGATATAATACGTTACTCTGAAAAAGTAAAAGTCGTGCCAAATACCAATCTTTCAGGTTGGATATCCCCTTATGCCGATGTTTCGACCCTGGCCACCATGCGTAAAGGGATGGATACTTTGCACCAGACCAGGGTTAGCGATGTTATGACTAAAAAGGTCTATGTTGTCAATGAAGAAGCAGAAGCCAGTGATATTGCCAGGTTAATGAACCGCCGCAATATCAACCGCATCCCGGTTGTAAACAGCGATAATGAACTGGTCGGCATTGTCACCAGGGCCGACATGGTCCAGTGTATGGCACAAATGTAAAAAGTGAGCCGTGAATAGCTTGGATAAGCATGATAAGCAATTGCATAGTAAAGATCCCGGCCGTATTAAACAGGGCAGAGTTTCCGGCCTGAGGCTGCTAAGCGCTATTTGGATTGGCAAGGCCCTGATTGGCTTGACCAGAATCCTGGGGCGGGGAGGCACCACCCTGCCGGGTAGAACCGCCCTGACAATTGCTCCTGATCTAAGCTACTTATTGGCGAACCGCCTTGAAATGGGCACAATAATAATTACCGGAACCAATGGTAAAACTACAACAGCTGCTTTGATCAACGGAATCCTTAAAGAAGCAGGTTTAAGATGTATCCATAATCAATCGGGATCTAATCTAACATGGGGCATTGCTTCGACTTTTATAGAAAACAGCACCTGGTTGGGCCGCATAAACGGAGATTTAGCTGTACTGGAGGTTGATGAAGGAGCCTTTCCAACTTTAACCGCCAGTTTACAACCTCGCGGAATAATAGTAACTAATATATTTCGCGATCAACTGGATCGTTTTGGTGAAATCGACTCAATCCAAGGGTTAATTCAAAAAGGCCTGGATCATTTGCCATCAGATAGTTTTCTGATCATTAATGCCGACGATCCTACTTTAGCTTCACTTAAGAACAGTACTAATTCTTCAAGATGGACTTATGGACTGGAGTTAAAACTTCCGGCCCATAATTTCAATAATACCGGGCGTGATATAAAAACCTGCCCCGTTTGTTTTAAGAGGCTTGCATACAATATGATATATTTTGCCCATATTGGCCATTATTATTGTCCTTCCTGCAGTTTCAAGCGGCCGGAAGTAAAGGTTAAGCTTACCAGAAACAACATTGACAGCAAAGGGCTTAACCACGTCCAGGTCTGCTTGCCAGATCAAAAATTAGATTTGACAATCCCTTTGCTCGGAATATATAACCTTTACAATGTCCTGGCAGCGGCAACCTGTGCCATAGCTCTTAATATTTCGTCCAGCATTATTAGCTCTTCCTTGGAAAAAGCGGCACCCTCTTTCGGGCGAATGGAAAGGTTTGAAAAAGAAAACAAAGAAATAATTATGGCTCTGATTAAAAACCCGGTCGGCGCTAATGAAGTGCTGCGCACTATCCTTGACCAACCCGGTAATATTAACCTGATAGTGGCAATAAATGACAGAATTGCCGATGGCACAGACATATCCTGGATATGGGATGTGGATTTTGAACAGCTGTCGACTACAAAAAACCGCATCACAACAGTTATCGCCTCGGGTCTGCGAGCCTTTGATATGGCCGTGCGCTTTAAGTATGCCGGTTTTGAACCTGAACAGCTGCTGGTTACAGAAAGCCTAAACCAGGCTATCGAGACAGCCCTGGAACAAACTGCACCCGGTAGCAGGTTATTTATCCTGCCCACTTATACAGCCATGCTGGAAATGAGACGTTACCTGAATAAACTAGGTCTGGGTAAACCGTACTGGGGGGGCTCTTAATGGGAGCAATTAATATTTACCATCTCTATCCAGATCATTTAAACCTCTATGGCGACCGGGGTAATATGCTGGCTCTCTGTCGACGGGCTGAATGGCATGGTATTAAGGTGAAAATCATCGCCGTAAATCCCGGTGATCCAATAAATTTTTCCAATTGTGATTTACTGTTTATGGGCGGCGGACAGGATAGTGATCAAAAGCTGGTAGCCGAAGATTTAAAAGGCCGCAGCCGGGAAATACACCAGGCCGTCGAAGATAATATGGTAATTTTTGCCGTATGTGGTTCATATCAACTACTGGGCCACTATTACACTACCGCCCGGGGAGAAAAAATTAATGGCCTGGAAATCATGGAACTCAACACTGAAGCCGGTAAAAGCAGGTTAATCGGAAATGCTGCCATCAACTGTTTCCTCTGGGATCCACCGCGCACTCTGGTAGGCTTTGAAAATCACGGGGGTAGAACTTTCCTGGGGCCAGGCTTGCAGCCGCTGGGTAAAGTTTTATACGGTTTTGGAAATAACGGATCTGAAAAAACAGAAGGCGCCGTTTACAAAAATGTAATTGGCACCTACCTGCATGGTTCACTTCTTCCTAAAAACCCCTGGTTAACGGATTATTTGCTGAAAAAAGCTCTGGAGTACCGCCACCAGGAAATATATTTTTGCAAGCTGGATGATTCCCTGGAAGAAAAAGCCCACCAATTTGCACTTAATCTTGCTGCTGGAAATCGCCATAAATAAAAATAACGGAACTACTCAGGCTTAGCCCGCTAAGCCACAGGTGACGGTAAAACCGTCCCCATGGCGCCGCTTATCATTCAACAAAGACAATAGGCTGTCAGGTCGAGAACTGGCTTCGATGCTTTGGTCTCCCGCTGAGCGCCTTAGCCTTTGCTGGGCATACGAGTAGTTGCAAAATCAACAATTAAAGCAGGTATTCAATTTCAGCCTGATCACGAAGCTCAGGGACCAGTTCGTTTAGAATAATAGAAACCTGCTCATCGGCCAGGGTGTCCATTACCTGTTCACTCACTTCTTCAAAGGTAACTTCTTCTTTTTCCGTTCGATCCAGAACTTCAATAATATGATAGCCAAATTCGGTTTCTACCGGTTCGCTAATATCACCAATATCCAGGGAAAATGCCATCTCTTCAAAGGGTTCAACCATATTCCCCCTTCCAAAAAATCCGAGATAACCGCCATCATCTTTGTTTGATTGATCTGTAGAATACTCTGACGCTAAATTCTCAAAATTTTCTCCCTCAACCAAAAGCCCGGCTACTTCTTCAGCCTCAGCTTCGCTTTCAACCAAAATATGCCTTGCTTCAACTTCTTCTTCCTGCTCAAATAGATAGCGGTGTTCTTCAAAGAATTCCCGGCCATCCTCTTCTGTAAAGTCAGTCTGCTCCATAGCTATTTTACGAGCCAGCAAATTCAGGCGGGCATCTTCGCGAAAAGATTCAACTGCAACTCCATATTGTTCCAGGAGCTTTAAAAAATCTTCTTCTGACCCCAAAAAGTTTTCTTCTATTACCTTATCTATTTCTTCATCTAATTCACTTTCAGCTACCGTTATGCCTAACCTGCCCGCTTCCTGAATAATCAACTGCCTGATAATCAGATCTTCAAGAATCTCACTGCCCCCTTGAGCGTACATTAAATCAAACAGCTCATCTTTCATAATCGGATCGCCATTAACCAGGGCAGCTACCTGATCTTCCTGCGGTTCTTGCTGCAGCATAACCACACCCATAGCTACCACTGCAATTAACAAAACCGCAATAGCTGCCCAGAGAACCTGTGGTCTGGCAGCTGCTCCTTTCAAGCCCTCTTTTGATTTAGAATAGGCTTCTTTTTCCATTTTTCACCCTCATTTCTAATATCCTTTATGGAATTATTTTATTCATGGGAAACTCAAGGATGCCTTCGGCCCCGGCTTCCTGCAATTCACAGATCAGTGTTCTTACTTTCTTCTCTTCCACCACGCTTTCAACCGCCACCCATTCGTCGGAAATCAAATTAGAGATGGTCGGTTTTCTTAAAGCTGGAAGGAGCTCTATAACTTTATCCAGATTACTATTATGAACATTCATTTTAAGCATTACTTTTTGTTCAGCCAGAAGAGCCCCTTTCAAAAGAGTTATCATGCGTTCAACTTTTTTCCTTTTCCAGGAATCATTATAGCTATTATGGTTCATAATGATCCTTGGGGTAGAAACCAAAATGGTTTCAATAATACGCAGTTGATTTGCTTTCAGAGAGCGGCCAGTTTCGGTCAGTTCGGCAATCGCATCAGCCAGTAAAGGCGGCTTGACTTCAGTAGCCCCCCAGGAGAAAAAAACAGAAGCATTGACTCCCTTTTCCTTAAGATACCGCTTGGTTGATTCAACCAGTTCAGTGGCAACACGCTTTCCTTCCAAATCTGCAGCACTATTAATATCTGAATCATTGGGCACGGCCAGGACCAATCGCACCGGCCTCAACCCCCGCTTGGAATAATTCAGATCGGTAAGTTCCCTGACGTCGGCTGCAGTTTCATTGATCCAATCTTTGCCTGTCAAACCGACATCGAGGACCTGATCTTCTACATATTTGGCTATTTCCTGAGCCCTCATCAGAACACATTCAATCTCTTCATCGTCTATATAAGGATAATAAGAACGATCACCGATTTGAATATTGAAACCTGCCTTTTTGAATATCTCCAGGGTAGTATTCTGGAGGCTTCCAGCCGGCAGACCCAATTTTAGCTTATTCACTACTGTCACCCCTTTAGGATTTAATAATAGTATTAAGTTAGCACGTCTACTATACGCTGTCAACGCAGTGACGGCTTATGGACAGGATTATTATAGCAAATTCGAGAATTAACAACTCTAAAAAATATCTTGTATCACAAGGCCATATATGAGAGAATAATAGCATTCATTCTAAAAGCAGTTTCCTTCGCAGCAAAGGTGTGTGATAAAATTGGCATTAATTGTTAAAAAGTTCGGCGGCAGCTCTGTAGCCTCCCTGGGCCATATCCGCCGTGTAGCATGGGCAATAGCATCAGCCAAGGAAAAGGGAGAACAGGTTGTTGTGGTAGTTTCGGCAATGGGTGGAGAAACCGATCGCCTGCTTAAACTGTCAGAAGAGATAACATCCATGCCCGCAGGAAGAGAACAGGACGCTCTTTTAGCTACCGGTGAACAAGCCTGCTCAGCTCTGCTGGCCATTACCCTGGAAAGCCTTGGCCACCGGGCTCATTCATTTACCGGTATGCAGCTTCCCTTAATCACAGATGAAAACCAATCCAAAGCGCGCATCATTGATTTGAAAACAGACATCTTAAAAAAAGCTATTAATGATGGTATTATACCTGTTGTAGCCGGTTTTCAGGGAGTGTCAGAAAGTGGCAATATCACTACCCTGGGGCGAGGAGGTTCTGACACAACAGCAGTAGCTTTAGCCGCAGCTTTAAAGGCTAACTGCTGTGAAATTTATACAGATGTAGACGGAGTATATACAGCCGATCCCAATATCTGCCCCAAAGCTCGTCATATCGAAAAGATAGCATTTTCTGAAATGCTGGAGCTGGCCAGCCTTGGCGCTAAAGTAATGCACGTCCGCTCCATAGAGTTGGCACAAAAATTCCAGGTCCCCCTGGTCGTTAAATCTTCTTTCAATGGAGAAAGGCAAACCTGGATTGTTAATGAGGAGGATATTATGGAAAACTCTATTATTAAAGGGGTTACGCTGGAGAAAAATGTATCGAAGATATCGCTGATCAGGATTCCCGATTGTCCGGGCATCGCCCATCAAATCCTGGAACCGCTGGCTGAAGCAGCAATTAATGTGGATATGATCATTCAAAATGCTAGTATCGATGGCTATACCGATCTTACCTTCACCATTCCTACTACGGATTTAAACATAGCAAATGAACTGGTCAATAAAGTTGCCCGAGAAATTAAAGCCCTGGAAGTAAGAGCCGATAACAATATTGTTAAAGTGTCGGCTGTTGGCATAGGGATCAAAACCAATCCCGGTGTAGCAGCGAGGATGTTCAAAGCCCTGTCGGAAGAAAATATTAATATTGAAATGATCAGCACCTCCGAATATCGTATCTCCTGCGTTATTGAAGAAAAGTATGGTGAGCTTGGAGTGAGAGCAGTCCATCACGCTTTTGGCCTTGAAAATAAAAATAACCATCAAAAAGAACAATAATAAAAAGGAAAGCGCTTATGATCGATTGTGAAAAGAAACGTCTTTGGAATGGGTTTTGGCAGATATCCGACCCGAAAATATGGATTGCTTCGACTATACCTATGGCTGTAGGGGCGGCCATCGCTTATTCACATCAGGGCAGCTTCAACTGGTACTGGTTTTTAGTAGGAGTAGCGGCTATTTACCTGCTGGAGATTGGGAAAAATGCCATCAATGAATATATAGACTATTTGAGTGGCGTAGACAGGTTTGTTACTCCGGAAAAAAGAACTCCTTTTAGTGGAGGTAAGAAAACCATTATCGATGGCAAACTGACTTTAAAGGAAAATTTAATTATAGGAGTTATTACGGTATTGGCCGGTTCACTGCTAGGCCTTTACATCGTTTTAAACCGGGAATTTTTGGTGCTCTGGATTGGCCTGGCCGGCGTGTTTTTCGCACTTTTTTACAGCCTGCCTCCATTTAAATTTGCCTACCGGGGAATTGGAGAAATAGTAGTAGGTTTTACCTTTGGGCCTTTAATCACAACAGGTACTTACCTGGTGCAAACCCATACCATTAGCGCTGAAGTTCTTATCGCTTCACTTCCTTTGGGATTGATCATCGCCAATGTCCTCTGGATCAATCAGTATCCCGATTATGAAGCGGATTTAAAAGGCGGCAAAATGAACGGGGTAGTGAGACTGGGCAGGGAAAAAGGAGTAATTGTTTTCGCAGCGCTGTTCGCTCTCGCCTATTTAGTTTTGCTCACATTAACCTTGATGAGCGGAAATGTTTTTTGGCTACTTCCTTTTATCAGTATCCCTCTTGCCGTGAAGGCGATTAAAGTGGCTCGAAAACATTTCGACAATATCCCTAAACTTATAGAAGCAAATGCCAAGACAATCCAAATCTATCAGCTCACAGGCCTGACCATGATGGCTGCCGTTTTGCTTCCACTGTTAATAGGATAATTATTAACTACACAGCCTATGCGGTCAAAAGAGAAAGATAATCGTTTTTTTAGCATAATTAAACCGGAGCCACCAAATCAAAGGGAGGCTCCGGTTTTAATTTGTCTTCAATTAAACCCAATCAATCATATATTTACTTAGACTGCAGTTCCATGGGTTTATCACAACAAACCAGGGTTCCAACGCCTTCTTCAACTACTTTGACGACATTGGTGCATACCTGGCAGTTATATACCTGCTCTTTTTTAGTAGCCATTGTTTAGCCTCCTTTTAAAGTATACAGCATGAACTTCAATCATCGAGCTCAGCAATCTTATCATTAGCAAGAACAACCATCACATGATCCGCCTGGAGCGGTATCAGTGATAGAAAAACCCCCACGAGGTCCTTCATAATAGTCAATATTTTTGCCTTCAAGATAAGAGGCTATGGTTTTGTCGTAAACAAACTTAACGGTCCCTTTTTCTTCAACAACATCTTTTTCTTCTTGAACTGACTCATCCAGAGTCAAGCCGTACTTCGGCCCTCCTCAACCTACTCCGCTTACATAAATGCGTACATAAGCGTCTTCGACCTCTTTTTCCTGAGCCAAAACTTCATTAATTTTTTTCTCTGCAGCTTCTGAAATCTGAAACATAAATATACCTCCCTTTAGCTAATTATCAGTTATGCCTTTATGTTTAGAAGAGAACCTTGATAATTTCTGCCGCTTCTTCGCTCAAGATGCGGTAATATACTTCTGTTCCTTTGCGCTCACAGGTTATAATTCCCATATCTCTCAAACGACCAAGGTGCTGAGATACTGTTGATTGGGACAACTCCAGGCAGTTTTGCATGGCAGAAACATTACATTGCCCCCGCTTCATCAATTCTCTTACTATACAGAGCCTGACCGGGTTAGATAAAGCTTTAAGTAGAGTCGCTTTTTCTCTAATCACGTTTATCTCTGACAGTGTATCCATTTAGGTTCCTCCTAATGGTATTATTATATCATAATATTATAATTATGCAACCATCAATCACAACTTCAATATTTAGTCCAATTCAGCCTGGGTCAAGCTGCCGGCTTATTCAATCTTTATTATGGTTTAAGCTAAACTCCCAGGCGCAGAAACTGTCTTTGGGATGATTATCTGGGGGACAATAAAGGCATTTTGTTTCTATCCTGGAATCAATGGTCCTGGCAAAACCTGAATACTCAACTAATCCTACCGGCCTGCATGGAAATTCAGGCAGTTGCTTGCGCTGCCGGGCCGCCTGAACACGGCATTCATTCATTCTAAATATGATGGTATTGCTGTCTTTTTCAATGATTTCCTGTTTATTGATAAAGCTGTACATTCTATAGTGCAAAGCCTTTTTTAGGTTTTCCAGGCCCCCGTCCGGCTCCATCTCTAAAAAAGCCATAATTCTTTTGGCTTCTATAATGGTAAATTGTTCCCAGGAACCGGCATCCAAGCGGATTGCTTCTTCCATACCATGATTCTGCTCAACCTGTTGAAACCATAACCCATCGTGAGCTAACCATCTTTTTGCAAAATCAACCAGCAGATTTTCCAGTTGCCCTCTGCTTAATTCTGTCAATTGCAACTTAAATGCCCCCTATCCAGTACTAAATTGCACAGCTTTTTATTGATAGAAAGTAATTACTCAGGCCTGGCCCGCTAAGCCACGGGGAACGGTTATCATTCAACAAGGGCACTAGGCTAAGTAGTTACCTTGCATGTAATTATTGAATGCAGGCAAGCCTGGTAGAATGGATAAATCTGTGGAAATATATGGCCCGGCATAATATAGGCACAAAAACAAAACTAGCTACTAAAGGAAATGTTAAAACAGACTGTCAACCTTATATGGCGGGAGTAGATGGGAATCGAACCCACCGCAGAGGGCTGCCCTGCCACTGGATTTGAAGTCCAGGAGCGCCACCAGGCCGCTAACTACTCCCATAAAAGTGGAAAGGCCATACAATGGTCTTTCCAAGATCTTAATTATATCTTGACCTTTAATGCTTTTCAAGGGGATTTTCATTTTCGCCTTGATCATTTTAAATAAGTATTTATTTATATCCTTTATTAATGGCTTGAAATAGTTTACAATCATGGAGTAGCAACAGTTGCTATTAGCGGGCAAACTAATTATTCTAATCTAAAAGGGGAGGTTGTTAACAATTACACCTATATACAGTGGTGAAGTGTCTGAAGGAGAAAAACTCCTCAAAGGCGAGAAGATAGGCAGGTTAGGGATGCATGGGGATCAATACCCCTATGTTATTCCACTTTGTTATACTTACCATGATGGAGCGATCTACTTTCATGCCAGAAAAAAAGGCCAAAAGCTTGATTACATCAGAAATAATAACCGGGTTTGTTTCCAGGTTGATAAGGTTAACACTTTAAGAACAGCCAGCTCTCCCTGTGATTATAGCCTTAAGTATACCAGCGTGATCTTGTTCGGACTGGCAGAAGAAGTTCAAGATTTCAATGAAAAAGCTGAAGTCCTCGATTTATTGACAGCAGCTTTTTCCAATGGACAACCAACAACGCCAATTGAAAAACATGAAATTGATAATGTAGCAGTCATTAAAATCAGTGTTGATAATATGATGGTAAAAGTGAATACAGATTAGAAATATTAACCATAATAAAGGTTTTAAAGCAGGCTTATAAACATTTCCACCAGACCCGGATCGAATTGAGATCCGGAAAACTGTTTTAACTCTTTAAGTGCTTCAACTCTTGATTTAGCTTTACGATAAGGGCGATCATTGATCATGGCATCATAAGCATCTACAATTGAAAGGATCCTGCATTCCAGAGGTATTTCCTTGCCTTTTAGGCCCAGGGGATAACCACTGCCATCCCATTTCTCATGATGGCGTAAAATTAAATCGGCTACATGAGCAAGATCAGGTGAGGCTTTAGCAATCCTGTACCCTTTTTCAGGATGCTGACGCATGATCTCCCATTCTTCTTCAGTTAATCCTCCTTCCTTAAATAATATTCGATCCGGAATACCAACCTTTCCCAAATCGTGGACCTTTGCTACCAGGGAAAGAGCTGTTAAGCGGTGTTGATCTAAATCCAGCCTTTCTCCCATCTCTAAACACAACTCTTCAAGCCGATCAGCGTGGCCGTTTGCAATATAATCCCTTTCAGATAGAGCGGCCAATAGTGCTTTAACCACTTGAGTTCTTGCGCTTTCACCACGGTTTTCTTTATCCAATCTCATGTTGTTAATTGCTTGCTTTAATCCATTTTCCAAAGAATCTGCTTTGCTCCAGCAAACTGAAAAACCTAAAGAAATGTTGATAGGCAGATTATCATTACCGCTGTTATAGTTTTCTATTTCAGCCCTGATTAAACTAATTATTTCCTCACCCGTTTTGGATTGGGCGCGAGGTATTAACGCTACAAATTCATCACCGCCCACCCTGGCCAGGACATCGTCTTTTTCCAGGAGATTCTTTAGCAGCTCAGCGCAAATTTTTAAGCTCCGGTCTCCTTCTTTCTGCCCCATGGTGTCATTTATTAGCCTTAACCCATCAAGATCGGCTGAGAGAATGACAACTGGATAAGCATCGCTTCCTTCCAGGCGTTTTAACTCGTTTTCAAAAAAAGCACGGTTGTAGAGGCCGGTTAGCTGATCATGCAGGCTTAAAAATTTTAGTTGATCTTCATAAAAACGATGCTGTTCCCTGACCTTGGAGTCACGCAATTCGCGTTCGACCGCTGGAGCTAAACGCGAAAGGTTATCTTTCATGATATAGTCATGAGCACCAGTTTTCATAGCATCAACGGCAACATCTTCCCCAATGGTTCCCGAAACAATTATAAATGGAAGATCACGCTGGCTCTCTTTTAAAACTTCCAGAGCTTCCGGAGCACTGAATCTGGGCATGGCATGATCTGATATAATCAGCTGCCAGGTTTGATCCTCAAGCGCTTCCTGCAAGCCTTCCCTGGTTTCAACACAGGTATAAATCGGCTCATAACCACCTTTTTTCAAAGACCGCAGTAACAATAGCAGATCATCTTCGGAATCTTCAACTATAATTACCTTTAACAAGGACATAAATGAACCTCCCTCGTTCCTTTAAGAGATTGATAAGCAGCAGCTAAGCAGAAGCATCTTTAGTAGTCTTTGAAATATCATCCAGTGCAACTTTTTCTTTATCGCTGAGAAGTTCATCGATGTTAAGGATTATCAGCATCCTTTGATCAATTTTACCAACGCCCTTGATTAAATCATTCCGATCACCGGCTATCCGATCGGGGGCTTCCTGTATTTGTTTATGCGGCAGGCGAGCAACTTCACTGACAGAGTCGACAATCAAACCAAAAAGGCGTTCATTAACTTCTACAATTATAATTCTACTTTCGGAAGTGCGGTCCACATCAGCAAGGTTAAAGCGTTTGCGCAAATCGATAACCGGTATCACCTCTCCACGCAGGTTGATAACTCCTTCTACAAATTCAATGGAACGCGGGAGTGGTGTCACTTTGACCATCTTTAATACTTCAGCAACATTTTTTATTTCACAAGCAAATTCTTCTTCTCCCAACATAAAAACCACTAATTGAATTTCTTGATCCTGAGTATTATCATCCATAAAAATGACCTCCCACGTTTAAACCTCTTGAAGCTTTCAATTCTGTTATGCCCATTATACTTCAATATACAATTGTCATAAACCTGCCCGCATCAAATTTTTTCCTGTTAGTTGGAAAAACGCTGTTAAAGCCTCGTCAATACTGAGCCCCTTCATTCTTACGCTCCAGGGCTTTCTTGCTTTATTCCTGGGTGAAAATGATCAGGCTACCGATCTCCTGGGCTGCTTCCGCCGACTGCTCGGCCAGTTTGCGCACTTCTTCGGCCACCACGGCAAAACCCCGGCCCTGTTCACCGGCCCGGGCCGTCTCAATAGCAGCACTTTACATATTACATCAATATATTATGTAACTACTGAGGCCTAGCCCGCTAAGCCACTGGGACGGTTCCATCGTCTCCCCTTCGGCCTACGCTGCGCTCCGGGACGCTCGAATCGTCCCCGTGGCGCTGCTTATCATTCAACAAAGACAATAGGCTGAGTAGTTACGATATTATTTTGTTATCCGGTCAGGCCGAAGCGGCCAGCCAACAGCCTGAGTTCTTTATCTTTTTTCGTTTCCAATTTATCTTTGAGGTTTTCTTTATGCCGATCAACCGTTTTGACACTTATTGATAAAAGCTCTGCAATTTGGGTCCTGGTTTTACCTTCTGAAAAAAGCTGTAAGATCTCTCTTTCACGTGGTGATAATCGCTCCAGGAGAATCTGATCCTGCTGCTTTTGCGTACTGATCTGCAAAAAACCATTCACCAAAACCTGAGACACCGCTGAACTTAAAAAAACTTCTCCTTTGAGCACAGCACGCATAGCTAATTCCAAATCATCAAAAGCAGAACCTTTATAAACAAAACCGGATGCCCCTAAACGTAAAGCCCGGGACACATAATTTTCTTCAACATGCATTGATAATATAATAACTTTTACCTGAGGGTAATAAACCTGGATCTGCTGCAAAGCTTCAAGGCCGTTCAATCCTGGCATTGCAATATCTAAAATAATCAAATCCGGCTGAAGTTTTTCAGTTAAAGCCAGAGCCTCCCTTCCATCAGAGGCCTCACCCATTACTTCAATCCCCAACTTTGTTTCAAGAAGAGATCTCAAGCCCTGTCGGACTATGGTATGATCATCTGCCAGTACCACTTTCATCTTTTTAAGCCCCTCAAATAAGATATTTTAACAGGGAACCCTGATCATAATTTTTGTCCCCCGGCCTGTGGAAGAATCAATTCTAAATTCGCCATCCAGCAGTTTAATTCTTTCATGCATACCTATTAAACCGATGCTATCTGAGGATTTATTATGCTGTTCGGGTTCAAACCCAATTCCGTCATCGATAATGTCAAGCAGAAGTAAACCGTTTTGTTTTTTTAAATTAATTTTAACTGTAGCAGCTTCTGCATGACGTGCCACATTAGTCAGTGACTCCTGCACGCAACGATATAAAGCTGTTTCCACCGGCCCTGGCAAACGCTTTGAATATCCATTATTTGAAATCTCGGTTTTTATGCCGGTCCTTTTCATAAACCCTTTAATCATCTCATCTATGGCCGGCAAAAGGCCCATATCATCCAGCGCCGGCGGACGTAAAGATACGGACTGGCGCCGGACAAGGTTTATGGTATAATCAACCAGGTCAATAGTTTGCTTGAGACGGTTTAGTTTGCCATGAGAAGCACTTAATTGCGAACCAAGAAGCTGAAGATCTAACTTCACCGCAGTAAGGGCTTGCCCGAGCTCATCGTGCAATTCGCGCGCCAAGCGGGTTCGCTCTTCTTCCATAGCCGTAAGAATACGGCTTGACAAAGCTTCAATCTGAGCATGGTTTGTTTTCAGTTTCTGTTCACTCAGGATACGTTCAGTAATATCTCTGGCAATACCCTCAATTGCCTTAAGCGTACCCTCTTCATCATAGACGCCGACACTGCGTTGTTCAGTCCAGGTGATTGAGCCTTTTTTATGGAACCAGCGCATTATTAATGGATAGGCAAATGAAACTTCACCTCGCAGGAGCCCTTCAAAGATATGACGATCATCTGGATGAATGATTTCAAAACACAGCTCCGGATTATTATAGAAATTTTCCGGATTAAAACCGGTAAATGTTTTAACGGAAGGACTGATATATTCAAATTCTAATTCAGGAACTAACCGGATGCGGCAGATTAAATCTTGAGCATTCTCGGCCAAGCGACGGAAACTTTCTTCACTCTCTTTAAGAGCTGCCCTGACTTTTTTACGTTCTGCTCTAACCTGAGCATCATGTAGAATTCGCTGGACGATAGGAGCCAGCCGAGCCATATTGTTTTTCATAATATAATCCTGCGCGCCCGCTTTCATAGCGGCAACAGCAGTTTCCTCCCCGATGACACTGGAAACAATGATAAAAGGCAGGTCTTTATCGCTGTTATTTAAAGCATTTAAGGCCTCAGGTGCGCTAAAATTTGGTAAAGCGTGATCGGATATTATTAAATCCCAGGAACCATTTTCAAGCGCAGATAAAAGTTCTTCGCCAGTTTCAACACGGACATAATCAACGTTATATCCCGCTTTCTTTAGCTGATGAAGCAGCAAGATTGTATCATCTTCAGAATCTTCCACTATAATCAGGCGAAGATTTTTCATTGTGTAATCCTTTCCGGGCCTTTCAATGAATTAAACTAGTTCTACAGCGAAAGATTAAGAGTTAGCGGAGCCAAGGGGACGGTTCGAGCGTCCCGAAGCGCAGCGTAGGCCAAAGGGAAGACGATGGAACTGTCCCCGTGGCTTAACGGGCCCTGGTTCACGACATAAGTTTCACTGTAGAGATAGAAGGATGAAGCATTTTACCCGTTCATAAACGGAATAAAATCTTTATCCTGCTAAACTCTCTTGATTAGATTATCGGCTGGAAATATAGATTATTAAGATATAAAAGCCTGTTTACCGGCAAATGCGATAATTTAGAAGTAATCCCTATCAGCCCCTAAAAACTATAATTCTGCACAAATTTAGAAAGACCATTTTAGTGATCGCAAAAACACCGATATACAAAAGGTATAAAAGGACTCATTTTAAACCACCTTTTATGGAGCTGGCTCGTCCAGGTTAGGGTTACAAGCGGCAGGCTGGATAGTTATATTTATCCCAAATATTATGAAGGATTATCAGTTTTAAAATGAATTAACCTGTTTTCAACCTGAAAATCGTTAAAGGAGTATTGCTTTTTGATCCATTCTAAAGACAGGTTATGATAGAAGAATACATGGGTAGGATCATTTTTATAATACCATTGCTCAAAATTCAAATGTTCATGATACAAGTTGGTAAGGCAAAATAGTGATCCTCCCGGCATTAATAGAGAACGCAGTAATTTAAAATCTTCAGAGGGACAATGAAAATGTTCCATCACCTCAGAGCAAACAATAAAATGATATTTCTTTTTCAATACAGAGCGATCAGGATGGTAAAAAGGATCATATAAATTAATAGACCTGTAACCTTTTTCTTTAAGCATAACGGTAGCAACCGGCCCCGGGCCTGCCCCATAATCAAGACCACTTGCCTCAGGGCTATAGTGCAGCAAGATTTTTTCCACCAGTGGCATAACAAATTTTCGGTATCCCTGATCATAGACATCATTATTATGCTCTTCATAGCGCTGTTTTTCTTCCCGGGGAGATAAAAAGAAAGCCGGATCCAGCATAACTGATAAACAATTTGTACAGCGATAATAGCGCTTGTCACGGAAGTTAAGGATTAAATCAGTAGAACTTCCACAGAGCAAACAGTTTAATCTGGAATCCATGATTATTCACCTTCCTGCTAAATAATTATACAAGAAAAATCCAGGCCCTTGAATACTCATCGCCTGATAGCAGGCTGAGTAATTATATTCAGGATATTTAAAGGGGAAAGCTTATGATATGGCAAAATAAAGGGTGGCTGTCTTTCATTTTTGAAGACAGCCACCCTTTAAAGTGAAACAAGGGGAC
The DNA here is from genome assembly GCA_003567725.1 of Syntrophomonadaceae bacterium. GTDB lineage: Bacteria > Bacillota > Dethiobacteria > DTU022 > DTU022 > B1SED10-74M. Next base: position 58,684 of record PWYU01000058.1, read on the forward strand.
AGATTTCCTTATTTCACCTACCACCTATGATTCTGCTTTTATTTGATCAATATACTGACTCAATTCTTCTTCAATTTTTTCATCAAGGAGCGGATCTTTGTATTCTTCAAGCACTTGCTTACAATACTCATGAGCTGTCTCCGCAGCATCATTAGCATCGCCCGGAGCTTTGTAATTTTTACGACTGCTAATTAGCGGTATGCGTGTATTTTTCATATGCCTGAAAGTATGCATATCATCCATGTAGTGCCCACCACTACCATGTTTAAGGATTGTATCAATAGCAAGATGTTCATCATCAACATTAATCGACCCTGCATATTCTTTAATCATGCCAATAATTTCAGCATCAATAATGAATTTTTCATAGGACATGGTCATATAATTTTCCAGCATGCCGGCAGAATGCAGCATAAAATTAATCCCGCTGGAAACACAGTTCATCGCCACCATCATTGATTCGAAACCACTCTGGGCATCAGGGGAAATGGAATCGGTTAAAGACCCACCGCCTCTGGAAGGAATGCCGTAATAACGAGCCATCTGAGCTATAACACAAAACATTTTTATCGATTCCGGGCTACCAATGGCTAAATTTCCAGTCCTTAAATCAACAACACTGGAAGATGAACCAAACACAACCGGGGTTCCAGGGTTAATCAGTTGAGCCAGGACTACCCCAGACAGGATTTCGGCAGTCTGCTGGACCAATGAGCCAGCAAGAGTAACTGGAGCAGTCGTCCCATTCATAGCCAGGGCGGATATGAGGATCGGCTGGTTATTGCGGGCATAAACCATCAGCGCTTCAACCATACGACCATCAAACTGCAGAGGGCTTTGGGTATTCACTAAAGTAATCAAAGCAGGGTTATTGCGAACTGTATGAATTCCACCAAAGAGTATTCCGGCCATTTCAAGGCTTTCTTTGGCTTTTTTTTCTCCTAAAGCACTGCCCATCAAGCACAGATCGGTATGCTTTACAGCAGCTTGAAACATTTTTGCATGCCGGATGTAAGAGGGGAGATCATTTGGCTCAACTATAACGCCGCCAGCTACATCAAAACTACTGCTGTGGCCACAAAGCTTTGTAAAAGCGATGTAATCTTTATAATTAGAGACTCTCCTCTTGCTGTTAATATAATCCATCACATAAGGTGAGCCATAACCGGGAGCATTTACTGTGGAATTACCGCCAATTACTACACTTTTCTCCGGATTTCTGGCATGGAGAGTAAATTCGGAAGGAGCCTGCGCTACCTGTTCAACAACCAGCTCCCTGGGAATAAAAACATTATCTCCTTTTACCTTTGCTCCTGCTTTTTGTAATATATTCCTTGCTTCCGGGCAAAAAAATTCAACCCCGTCGCCTTCCAGCACAGTCATAGCACCCAGGTGAATCTGATCCAATTGTTCCCGTTTTAAATAGTTAATTGGCTCGTATTCGCGAATAATCAAGAATGTCATCCTTCCTGCAAAACAACTTAACAGGGCTCAATATGAATAACTTGATCCTTATTGGGGATGTTTTTAAGCTACTCTAATTTATCAGCCCGTGCTGCTTTTAGATAGTTCATAGCATATGGATCAAGGTTTAATATGACTTCCGCTGCTTTAACCAGGCTCATTTTCTTTTTATCGAGAGGATCAACTATTGCCGCATCCATACCTCTACCCATAGCCAGAACTATGAAGGCCTGGTTCAATAAAGCCCTGTGGGGCAAGCCAAATGAGATGTTACTCAAGCCGCTGGTGATATGACAGCCCGATTCCAACTTGGCTATTCTTTCAATAGCATCTAAAGCCTGCGGCCCATATTCCCCGTTAACGCTAACCGGTTTAATTAAAGGATCGAGATAAACATCTGTAAGCTTAACCTCATCCTTATCCAGATCATCCAGGAGCTTTTTAGCTACTTCCAGGCGATCGTCTGCTGTCTCAGGCATGCCTTCATCGCTCATGCAAAGAGCCACAACCGGGGTATTGGTACCCTTTAACAGGGGTATAAGCTGCTCATAGCGCTCTTTTTCAGCGCTGATGGAATTGATCATTGGGGTTCCTTCATGCACTTTCATCGCTTCATCCAGGGCTTTGGGACTGGGGCTGTCCAGAGCTAAGGGTTTACTGACCACTTCCTGCACAGTTTTTACTAACCAGACCAAATACTTTACTTCATCATGAACATAGGCACCGGCGTTGACATCAATATAGTCTGCGCCCGCCTCTTCCTGCTTAACGGCTAAATCCTGGATATATTTCACATCCTGCTCATCAATAGCCTGTTTAATTTTTTTCCGGGTAGAGTTAATCAACTCTCCAATAATGATCATACTTTTTCTCCTCCTTATATAGGTTTAGCTGCTCCAGGGCCTCCCTACAGCTGATATTTCGATAACACTCTCAATAAAAATTTTCGTTTCCATGCTCTGGGTATCATCTTCGGAAAAAGCTGTCATTTTGCTGTACCGATCCTGCCGCTCCATAACTGTTTCGATATCTTTAGCTCCCCCTTCAGAAGCCTGTTCATTAACATATTTTTGCCCTTCTTCACAGGCATAATCGATTGCTTCTTCAAAAATCATAAAGAATTCTCTCTTTGTAGGAGTATGGACTAAAAATCCTCCACCTTCGCCCGGTTTGACCAGGACTGTTATCCGCTCCATAGCCTGGCCGCTGACCGTTCCTACCGCATTGGCAACATCAGCATATTCAGGTAAATAGAGCTCTGCATTAAGTTTATCCGCTAAAGAAGGAAAATAAGCCTCCACCGGAGCGCCGACAGCAACCAGCGGTAATCCCAGGTTAATTTTAAAATCAAAGAGTTGTTCTTTATTATTTATTTTTTGCCCTAGGGCCTTGCGCAGCAAATTTTGCCTGCCATCTTCCTGGTTGAAAGAAAATCCTAAAGCCTCTTCTTCTAATAACCGATCGATTGTTACCAGAGCCAGCTTATAGACTGTCTCTTCAATAACTTGATCTGAAAACTCTTCTATTGCAGTGCGGTATCGGGCAGCCAGCATTTGAGTGCCCAGCTTTGCAGCACGACAGTCCCATAAATCAAGTTCACCGCGAACATGCAATACATCGGTCGGGGTCAATGCCGCCCGGTGAACGGAAGCTACATTAACCAGCCTTTGCCATGGCAAAAGGTCGATCGCTTTCCCCAGTTTTTTACTGATATAGTGAAGGGTGTGCGGTCCATCTTTTATCAGATCCAGAATCTGTTTTTCAGTTTCAGTCAACTTTAGATAAAAAGGATCACGGATATAGGCCAGGATGAAATTGGGCTGGGTATCCATCATAGAGTAGTCAACCGTTTTAATATCTTCTAATTCTTCGGTAAGGTAAGGATATTGTGACGCTATCCAGCACAGAGGAAAGACCCTCTGTGGGCCAATAGTCAGAACAGCACTTTTTGACACCTGGACTAAACTGTCACCGCCCAGGCCGATAGTGGTTATTTGGGCTGCTTTTACCCTGGTCAACCAACCCCCCACTTTTGCCCCTTCTTTGTTTAAGGAGGGGCGGCCGTCTTTCAAAACCGCCACATCAGTAGTAGTACCGCCCATATCGACAACCAGGCCTTCTTTGACCCCCGTCAGGGTTAAAGCTCCGATAATACTCGCAGCAGGGCCTGAAAGTATTGTTTCAATCGGCTTTTCGCGAGCTTTTAATTCACTAATCAGGCTACCGTCTCCACGCACCACCATCAGCGGCGCTTCTATGCCCATCCTTTCCATACCCTGCTTGACTGAATCCATTAAATCAGTAATCAAAGGCATTAAGCGGGCATTAAGGATGGCTGTTACCGTTCTTTCATGCATTCCCAGTTCGCTGCTGAGCTGGTGAGCAGCAACAACCGGATAGCCGGTTAGGTTGCGAATTAGTTCAGCTACTTCTATCTCCTGAATGGGGTTTCGAATACACAGGTAACCGGAAACGGCAAAAGCATCAACATGATCTTTCATCTCTAAAATCGCCTTTTCGGCCGCTTCCATGTCCACTTCCTTCGTGATTCGGCCTTTGATATTACAACCGCCGGCAATTACTTCATAGTAGGAAGTAGGCAGGCCCTCCCGGGCTTCAAACCCGATTTGGATCAGGCCCACCTCTGCTCCCTGTCCTTCTACGATTGCGTTGGTGGCAAGGGTAGTAGAAACCGAAACCATCTTGATCTGCCCAATATCAACCTGTTCGCCATTTTTTTGTTTGAAAGCGGCGATGAGCTGATCTAAACAGCGGTTTACCGCCAAAGTTAAATCGTGCCTGGTGGTTTCTACTTTTGTTTTTGCTTCTACTGTTCTGCTGTCGAGATCAAAAATCACTCCATCGGTAAATGTTCCCCCTGTATCAATTCCTAAAGCCAAATTTGCCATATCTCTGCCACCACCCATTCATAGATGCATAACCAACATCATGATGTTTATTTGTTCAGTTTAGACTCCGCATTGCTTATAATATCTTTGATTTTCTGCTGCACATTCTTCGGCAGCGGTTCTGGTTCGTAATTCTCAAGGATATCAATAACTTTTTCATTAGCTTTATCAAACAGTGTCTTGCTGCCGTCTGCTTCCCATTTTTCATATATCTGACGCACAAAGAACCGGGGATACCAGGTTTCCTTTTTAAAGTGCTCCAGGGTATGTTCTTCCCCAAGGAAATGGCCACCCGGGCCCACCTTATCTATCACATCAAGGGCCAGGGTTTCATCACTGACTTCAATACCGTTAACAATTTTGCGAGCCATTCCGATTAAATCGTCACAAATAGTCAGATATTCTAGAGAGGCGGTGTTGCCATGCTCAATGTACCCAACATCATGGTTAAGATTTGCTCCCGACTGGGCAGTCATCAAAATTGAAAGGGCCCCTTCGATTAAAGCCTGCTCATCAACCATCTTTGCGTCTGTGCAGCCGCAGGTACCAAACATGGGGATGTCCAGGAAGTTTGAAACATCACCAAGAGCAGCCATCATCAAATCGAATTCAGGCGCACCATAAGAAAATATGGTGGTCTGCATATCCATCACCGTAAAAACACCGCCCATGATAAAGGGGCTGCCTTCTGAAGTAACCTGGTTCAAAACAAGACCGCTCAGACTTTCAGCCAGGCCGTTAGCCATGGCTCCCGCTAAAGTAGCAGGAACGGTACCTCCGGCCATGATGCAGGGGGTATATACAACAGGCAAGCCTTTTTTAGCTGCCAGCATCAACTTGCGGGCTGAATCACCGGGGTGCTGCAGTGGGGAAATCGGCTCTGCATAAAGGGTTAAGAAGGGATTCCTCCTTAACTCTTCTTCACTGCCGGCAATATATTCACACATCTTGATAATATCTGAATAACCCGGTTCGTCAATGGCTGTAATAACGATTGGCTTTGAAGTATTCAAAACCATCGCTTCAAACTGATAACGGTCATAGACCAGCTGATGAACATCCTGCACAATACCGAGAGACATAACAAAACCCAGGTTCGGCAAAGCATCGATGCATTTTGTTGCCATACTGACAGTCTTCCGGCTGGTCCGAATCCTTTCCTGCGTATAAGGATCAATAAAGTTTGGAGTATCTGAACCGGTGCCGAAGTAGGCATTACCGCCTTCCATCTCCATTACTCGCTTTCCGGTTCGGCTGTTACTTAATGAAACTTTACGGGGTACTGAATTAAGAGCCTGTTCCACCAGCCGGAAAGGAATACGAACCCGGTTCCCATCTACATAACAGCCTGCTTTCTTCATTCTTTCTACTGCGTCATCATCTAAATAAGTTACCCCGGTTCTTTCCAGTATCTCCATGGCTGCGCCTATTAAGCGGCGGCACTGGTCATCGGAGAGAACCTGGAGGTAATTTGATTCTTGCACTTTATAATTACCTTTGATCATGCCAAACTCTCCTTTCTCCACTTGGTTTAATCCCGGTTAATATTAACCAATCAGTTTCTGAGCCAGCTCTTTGGCCGACGCAGCATCAGGAGCCCAGCCATCTGCGCCAATCTCATCGGAAAAGTCCTGGGTAACCGGGGCTCCACCAACTATAATC
>PWYU01000010.1 GCA_003567725.1 Syntrophomonadaceae bacterium
CAGATGCAAGAACAGATGCAAGAAATGGAAGTAGACGGAGAATAATAGAACTATATTATTAAACAATAACCTTTCCAGGGTTTTATGAGGGGAAGCAAATTATTATGGATTTGCTTCCCCTTTCTTGTTTTTTACTAAACCATAATACCTGGTGGCTAACACATGGAAATGATTCTTTTGTATCGCTCTCTTATAAGCTGCAAAGACCTATTCCCCCCGCAACTGCCTTGACAGGATCATTAAATTAAATGATACTTTGAATATTTCATTAAATATGATAGTATTTATATATTCTTAATAGTAAATTCTCTGGCCTGCAAAATTTATAGTTTATTAACAGTTGAACCCACTGTTAAAATTATGAATAAACCTGTTGGTTAATAACATCAACTTTATCAGGCATGATAGAATCCATGGTGATCCGGCAGCTACCAGTTATGATGAAATAATATTCAGCTATCCCGGAATATTTGCCATCACAGTATATAGAATTGCTCACGTGCTGTACAGCTATAATGTGCCCCTGTTGCCCAGGATTATGACCGAGTATGCCCACGGTCAAACCGGAATAGATATTCACCCCGGAGCTAAAATAGGCGAACGGTTTGCTATTGACCACGGCACCGGAGTAGTAATTGGCGAAACTACCACTATCGGCCACGACGTTCGACTTTACCAGGGGGTAACCCTGGGGGCCCTATCCCTGCCCAGGGATGCAGGTGAAAAGCTGCGCAAACAGAAAAGACACCCCGACATCGAGGATGAAGTAATTATCTATCCCGGGGCAACCATTTTGGGAGGAAGCACCGTCATTGGGGCCAGATCGGTTATCGGGGGTAACGTCTGGCTGACTGAATCAGTTCCGCCGGATACAAAAGTAATGATGGAAAAACCAGGGCTGGTTTACAAAAACGGGGCAGGGAAAAAAGAAGAAGCCATTAAAAACAGTCTTTAATAGTTATTGATAAAAAATAACTACTCAGCCTATTGCCCTTGTTGAATGATAACCATCCCCTGTGGCTCAGGTATAATCGGAACAAAGATTAACTACTAAAACCGGAATTACCACCGGAAAAAGAAAGAGATGATTGCTGTGGAAATGATCAAATGCAGTTCATGCGGTCATACAGAAAAAACTTCTGACAGCTGGTTAAAATGCCCAGAGTGTGGTCATACATTATGCAATAATTGTGGAACAAAGGAAAATGAGAAAAAGGAAAAACAGGATCTTGAAAAATTAAGACAGGGCGGGGCCTATGAACGCATCACTACCTTTTGCCCGAGCGGCGGCTACGGCATGATCAACCTTTAAACTTTGAACTAATACTTAAGAGCTACCCTTGTAAACGAGATTCTATTATTTCAGTTTCCTGTGAAGCTTCAATCAATATATCTACCAGTTCCGGGTCAAATTGCTTCCCTGAACAATTCTTTAGTTCAGTATAAGCTTCAGCCAGGGAGAAAGCTTTACGGTAAGGCCTGCCGCCGGTCATAACCTCAAAAGCGTCGGCGAGGGCAATAATTCTGGCCAGAAGGGGTATTGCTTCACCTTTTAATCCATCGGGATAACCGCTGCCATCCCAGTTTTCATGATGAGCAAGAATATCTTCAGCCACATGAGAAAAATCCTCGGCAGACCGGGCAATGCGATATCCTGTTTCAGAATGTTTTTTTACAATTTCCCATTCTTCTTTATCCAAAGGAGCCGCCCTGGTTAATAGATTTAATGGAATATTAAACTTACCGATATCATGAATCTTAATCGCCAGGGCCAGGCGGTTCATTTCCGCCTGAGAAAATTTAAGCGATTCAGCCATTTTTAAAGCAATTTCCTGCATCTTTTGAACATGGACTTCGGTTTCATAACAGTTATCGCCCAGAGCCTTTAGCAGGGCGTCTAAAATGGCCCCCTTTTCACTGCGGCTTTCGGCCAATTTGTGCCTGTACATTTCTTTTTCCGCCTGATTCAAAATATGCAACAGATCTTGTTCCGGTTCTTCTTTTACTCCTACACCCAGGGCCACTGATAAGGGGATACTTTCTATGTAAACATTGTTGATCAAATCTTTAATCCTGCTGCACAGTTGCTGCGCTTCTGCCTGTGTGGTCCGGGGTAGGAGAATAACAAATTCATCGCCACCCCAACGGGCGATAATGTCTTCTTCCCGGCAGGAGCAACGCAGTATTTCTGCAGCATCCCTTAACATTTTATCTCCAAAATCGTGCCCGCAGGTTTCATTCACCAGCTTAAGCCCGTTCAAATCAGCCATGATTAGACTGATGGGCTTTATTTTTTTATGCTCCAGCCTTTTCATTTCTTCTTCCAGGTATAAACGATTTTGAAGGCCGGTCAGATTATCATAATAGCTAAGATACTTTATTGTTTCTTCGTTTTGCTTGCGCTCTGTTATGTCCCGGCAATAAACCAGGTAGTCATTTTTTGAAACCTTGACCGTATTAAGGCTCCAAAATCTATTGGCAGCGTCTTTGCGAAGGTAAGGTATTTCCCCGTAAGCCCTGCCGCGCTTGTTTGCCAGTTTGTAATGATCTCCAACAAGCTGCCTGTGTAAAGACGGGGTTAGCTCATACAAGTATTTACTGAGCAATTCATTTCTGGTATAACCGGTAATCATCGCGGCCATGGTATTTGCTTCTTTGAACATTCCTTTTTCATCTGTAACAAACACCCCATCGGGAGCATGATCAATATAACTCTTAAATTTTTGTTCACTTAAACTTAATTGATCTTCTCTTTCCTGGAGATGGGATTTATCAACAGCTATTGTAAGAGTTCCTACAATCTCACCTTCACAGTTTAACAGCGGTTCCATGCTAAATGAAGCCGGAAAAGGTTCGCCGCTTTTTCTAAAAAGCTTAGTGTCAAAAGTGAGCCCTGCTTTTTCGCTTTTTAGTTGTTCCATATAAGAAGCAATTTTTTTCACTTCTGAAGCATGATGCAGAGGAGCTAAGCTTTTACCAGTAATTTCATCCTTATTGTAACCGAAAATCTTTTCAGCCCCCGGGCTAAATTCCTGCACTATAAAATTCAGATCGGTAACAATCAGGGCAATGGTTTTTGCGCCTTCCACTACTGAACGATACTTTTGCTCTTTTTCCCGCAATTCTTTTAAAACTTCGTTTTGCTCAGTAACATCTTTACTTGACCCCAGCAGGTGGGTTATCTTTTTCTTCGGCCCAAATACCGGTTTTAATACAGTATATAAGGACCTCTCTTTTCCTAAAAGCTTTAAGTGCTCTTCATAGGAAATAGGCTCAGCAAGTTCATAACACCTTTGATATCTGCAGAAAGCATTTTCACCATTTTCCTGGCCAAACAGTTCATGAGGCGTTTTACCTTTTGCTCCTTCGACGCTGGCACCGGTCATCTGCTGGTAAATCTCATTAATTTTAACAAACCGGAATGTTTTATCTTCCAAAACCTCCAGCAAGAACAGCGCTGTTTGGATCCCATGGAACAATGTTTCGTATTCCATGCTGATTTGTTCGAATTGCTCTTTAAAATGGAGCATTTCGTTGATATCCCTGGCAATAACCAGAATGGATTCAACATTATCTCCTTGATCTTTTTCAACTATCACCCGGATAAAAAGATGTTTTCTTTCAGAAGGCAGGTTGATAGATAGGTTGGTTTCCCGGTTTTGCCTGGTTTCCAAACATTCTTTTAAAATTTGATGCATTGCTTTAAACGGTTGATCATTGTTATCGCTTAATTCTAAAATATTTTTACCCAGTAATAACTCTTTGGGTGCCTCAAGATTGTGCATAACAGCTTCATTACAAAAAATAAGCTTAAGTTCCCGGTTAAAGCGGATTATTAGATCCGGGGTATTTTCCACCAGGCTCCTGGTATTTTTTTCTGCATCTTTTCGCCCGGTAAGATCCTTAAATACAGTAATAACATTTTCCACAGATCCTTTCAGTTTAACTGCAGGACTTTTTCTTGTTTCTATATGGTAAACTGTGCCATTTATAACAGTAGAGTCTTTTGAAATAATCGGTTCGCCCGTTTCAAAAACCAGGCGGTATTCATCAAAAAAACTTTTAGGAAGGCAGGGCATCACTTCAGCCAGAGGTTTTTCTATAACTTCATCATTAAAATCAAGGCTTCTGAGCCATTCCAGGGCCCGGTTATTAGCAAATGATATTTCATAGTTCCGATCAATGATAAATAAAGGATCACCAATAGAGTTAAGGGCATCTTGATTATATTTCTTTTCATCGTGGAGAATCTGACGGTGCCTGCGCAAAGCCTGCATACCCATGCCCACAATCATGGCTATGGCAAAATAAAGCACTATACTTATAACTACAGTAACAGGCAGCGATCCTTGCCACCAATAAGCCATTGAAACGCTAATCCCTGCCCACAGGGCAGCAATCACCCCGGCTCCTATGCTCCATTTAAGCGCAACTGCTGCCACATATAACGCCCCCGCAAGAACCAGGTAAGGCGGTATAATCAACCAGGAAGCCGCGGCTAAAAAAAGAGTAGAGGCCAGCATAAAAAAAGTAAATGGATCCTTATATAAGGACTTAGTTTTATTCAATACTTCCTCCTTACACATTACGGTAATTTTGTTAACACATACGTTTTACATCCAACCCTGGTTATTATAAGGAGGCCTCTTAAAACCAGCAGGTCAAATATATAAAAATGCGAGGTTACGCTGCAGTTTAACTTTAAGGCCGCCTAACAACAATTCTCAATACCACCTGAGGCTCATTTTCCTGTAGTGATCCCTAATGATTAAATCGTCAAAATTAGATTTTATTAAAGCCTTTCAACCTTATTTTATGATGATACCCGCAACTTGCCGCAATTGATGCTTTTTTTAAATGAAAGTTGATCTTAATATTATTTAAAGATATTATAGCAGTATTCAAACTTGAGAAATCTGAGCTGCTTCTATCTATTAAAGATGGAAGAACTTTTAGTTTTATATATTAGAGAGGGGTTTTGGGGATGAATAAACACTGGGATTTAAGCAAGCTATATCAAAGCTTCGATGACGACCTGTTTAAAAAAGACCGGGCGCAATTAACCCTGATCCTGAATAACTTAGAAAACTGGCAGCAAAATTCTTTCAAAGACAGTACCGAAAAAGCCGAACAGTTTGTTGAAAAATTGATTGACTTTTATCAGCTATATGTAAAATTGAATGCATTTTCCCAGCTGACCGTCAGCACTGATGCCAGCAATATAAAAAGCTTGAAGGTAATTGAAGAATTAGAGAAAGAAGCTACCCGCCTGACCGGCCCCAGGGTAAAATTCCAACAATGGTTAGGAAGCCTTGATAGCTTAAATAATCTAACAGAGCACTCACCGCTATTAAAAAAACATCACTTTACCCTCAAAGAGCTACTCGAGAAAAACCTTTACCTGCTTTCTGAAGCAGAGGAAATAATCATTTCTAAGCTGAAACAGAGCGGCTCAGCAGCCTGGACCAGGCTGCAGCAGAAATTAACATCCACCTTGATGATAGAAGTTGAGATTGAAGGTGAAACAAAAACCCTCCCCCTCCCTGAAGTAAGAAACCTGGCTTTTAAGAAAGATCCCCAAATAAGGTGGAACGGATACGAGGCAGAGTTAAACGCTTATCAAAAAATTGAAGAACCAGTAGCTGCAGCTCTTAATGGAATAAAAGGCGAAGTCCTGACCATCAGCGAAAAACGCGGTTTCAACCACCCCCTTGATGAAACCCTTTTAAATTCACGAATGGAAAGAGAAACACTTGAAACTATGCTTGAAGCTATGTCAGATTTTTTGCCCCATTTCCATGAGTTTTACAAAACCAAAGCCCGCCTGCTGGGCCATGAAGAGGGACTTCCTTATTATGACCTATTTGCACCCCTGGGCAAAGTGGACCTGGAGTTTTCCCTTGATGAGGCCCGTGCTTTTATTATCGATAATATCGGCAAATTCAGCTCAGAAATGGCTGCTTTATATAACAGAGCTTTTTCTGAAAGCTGGATCGATACTGAACCGCGAAAAGGCAAAAGAGGCGGGGCTTTCTGCGCTAACATCCATCCCATCGGTGAAAGTAGAATTCTTAGCAACTTCACCGGCAGCTTTACAGATATGATCACCCTGGCTCATGAACTGGGCCACGTCTACCACGGGTTCTGCCTGAACGAAGAAAGTATCCTTAATTCCAGCTATCCCATGCCCCTGGCGGAAACAGCCTCCATATTCAGTGAAACAGTGGTTACCAATGCCGCTCTTGAGGAAACCACCCCGGAACAGGCTTTTGCCATCCTCGAAAGCAGGATCAGCCACGCCGGCCAGGTTATTGTCGATATCTACAGTCGCTACATTTTTGAAACAGAATTATTCGAATCCAGAAAAAATGCCTCCCTCAGCGTGGAGGAGTTAAAAACATTGATGAGCCAGGCTCAGAAAGAAGCTTATGGGGATGCTCTTGACCACCGCTATCTCCACCCCTACGCCTGGTTGAACAAACCCCATTATTACATGGCTGGCAACAACTATTATAATTTCCCCTACGCTTTCGGACTTCTATTCGGGCTGGGCATTTATGCCCTTTACCTGGAACGCGGTGCAGGCTTTCTGGAAGATTACAAAAAACTGCTTGCGGCTACGGGCAAGAACAAGGTTAAAGAGGTAGCCACCATGGTGGGTATTGATCTCGACTCGCGCCGTTTCTGGGAACAGTCCCTGGAGGTGATCAAAAAAGATCTCGCTATTTTCATGGCTAAAGCTCAAAGCAATCTTTAAATAAGCTCCTTTTGACAATTAGCGCGAATTAAATTTTTACGCCTATAAGCCTGTTTTAGATTAAGCCGGCAAGCCTGAGGTAATAACTTAAGCAATCATCAAGTGAAAATTTGAAAGGGCCGGCAAAGCGAAGCTCTAAACTTTAACATTTTGAGAATTAAAAATAGCTTTCGTGTAACTATAAGCAAGGCTTTATTATGGCTTTCTCAGTCATTCTGAGAGCAGGTAAACTTCATCTAACCTGGCGCGAACCATCAATCTTTCGGGAGGATCATAACCTTGATAATCCTTGGGATGGCAGGTCTGAAAAGTTAGAGCAGGGTAATCGGTTTCAAGCAGTGGGTTCCAGTTATACTTATCCACTATTTCATAACTTTTTACCCTGTAAACAAAACGGTAACCTGCTGTTTCCAGAAATATTTTATCTCCCTCATTCAAACGGTCAAGATCATAAAAATGGTACCATGGTGAAGGGCTGTGGCCGGCTATGGCCACGTTGCCAGGTTGCGTGCCTGGTAGAGCGCTAAACTGGTAATGTACCGGCCCTTCGCTTAGCAAAGCCATAAGCTCTCTAATCCAGCTGTTATAATCTTCAGAAGAAAAATTCCAGGGCTCATTACCAACTTTTTCAGGGTTGTAACTATACCTGTCACTGGTAACTTCATAATCAAGATCGATTGCCGGGATGATCAACCTCATCGGTTCCCATAAATTCAACAGGACTTCTGTTGTTACCGGTTCCAGCTGACTGGAGGTTGATATTTCTGTTTCATTTTTATGATCATCTTTAATTAAGGACTGATCATTATCTAATGCCTCGCTGCATTCTCCAGCTGTGTTTTGCATTTCTTCTTTTTCTTGATCATAACTGGCCGGCATGCAGCCGGCAGCAAAAAACACTAAAATGAATAAAGCTACCTTGATCAGCATCATGGCAGTCAAGGTATTTATTGAGGCTGATTTACTAACGGCTATATAATCCCTTTTCAATTTTACTCCTCCACCCGGGGTATGCCTGTGGAACAGGGAACTTCAACCAGGCATTTACCGCATACATCAGCCAGGCCATCCAGACCGCTTAATCGCTCTCCGTTTTCTAACAGCATTTTATGGCAGCGGTGCCTGTCGAGGCCATCAATAGCCAGGGCGCCATTAACGCATTTCTTCGCGCACCGGCCACAGGAACCGTTGGCTTTATAAAGGCATAACTCTCTATCGAAACACCTGGTAGCCTCTATCTTTAGATTGGTTATTAAACTGCCCACTCGCCCACAGCAGCCATTTGCGGTGATCAGCATATGATTTAAACCAAAGGTGCCCAGTCCTGCAATATAGGCTGCACTGCGATGGGACCAATCACTGATCAGTTTTTCTCTATCAAAGTTATGAGTAGCAGGGACATAAGCAGCTTTATATCCCCAGCCGATCAAGCGATCTTTTAAGGATTTGTTGATCTCATAGATCAGACAGTTTGTTTCTATATAAGCTATACCCCATAGCTTAGAGCTGTAATGTCCGTTTTTATTGCTATCAATTACTTCTTCAGTAAAGGGCAGAAAATAGGATAATACCGTTTCAGCGCTGTCTAAAAAGTCATGAGGCAGTTCATGGGTTGGAGAAACTATATCCTTAAGGCTAAAGAATAATGGATCATCAGCCCTGGCATAGCCAATGAGGGGCTTGCCCCACTTGGTCTGGCTGGTTTTAGAAAAATCAGCAATATACTGATCAATCATTTCTTCAAGTTTATCTTTCATATTATTCATTCCAGTAAACCTCCCGACTAAAAATTTAACCCCAATACTGAAACCGTTGCAATCATACCTGGAATTAGTTTCTTATAAGATAAGCGGTAAGCCAGCTCCATTGCTTTTTTGAAGTTACAGGGGACGGATCCATTTCTTTTCTGCCAGACCTTCGTTTTGCCAGGGTGACAATCGAACTGCCCTCGCTAGCACAACCGGGCTGTTTATTAAATAGCCTGCAATGAATACTTTGTTCGCTGATTGTTCAGGCAGATATTTAAGCGGCTCATCTTAAGCTTCCACCCGGCGGCTGGCTTCCTGACGGCCAGGCTGCTTCGGTCCTCGCCTCACCGGCAATTTCAACCCTTCATTTAATGCTTAACCCTGGGTTTTCATTTTAGATTTGCCGGGTTAATTTCAAACAGGCTGAAGAGTCACCGTTCTTTTTTAAATCTTTTACCTTATTTTAGCATAAATACATTGGAAGCTTTACTGTTTATATGATAACATTTGATGAAACTACAGTATGATCTGATCTTTTGGTGGGCATAATTAATATTTAGGCTTTTCATGCCTATTATTAAAACAACCAAATATCACAAAATGGGGAATAAACTTTGTCCAAGCTAGAGCTTATAGCCACTTCCACCTTCGGACTCGAAGCAATCGTTGCCGAAGAAATCAAATCTCTCGGATACAAAGAAGTAAAGATAGAAAATGGCAGGGTACTATTTAAAGCTGATGAAACCGCCATTTGCCGGGCCAACCTATGGCTGCGCACCGCCGATCGGATCCGCATTAAACTTGGTGAGTTTAAAGCGGTAACTTTCGATCAGCTTTTTGAAAATACTAAAGCTTTACCCTGGCCCGATATTTTGCCCCGTAATGCTGCGTTCCCGGTAGACGGTAAATCAGTGCAGTCCACTTTATTTAGTATTTCCGATTGTCAGGCTATAGTGAAAAAGGCTGTAGTTGAAAGCATGAAAAAGAGATACCGCACTGAATGGTTTAAAGAAGATGGCCCACTTTACCGCATCGAGGTATCGATGCTAAAAGATATAGCTACCTTAACCATCGATACCAGCGGGCCAGGCCTTCACAAGCGCGGCTACAGGGTTGCCGGCAATGAAGCACCGCTTAGAGAAACATTGGCTTCAGCCCTGGTATTAATTGCCCGCTGGAAACCGGAAATCGCTCTGATAGATCCTTTCTGCGGCTCAGGGACTATCCTCATTGAGGCAGCTTTAATCGGACAAAATATCGCTCCAGGCATGGAAAGGACATTTGCATCTGAGTCATGGCCATACATCCCCAAAGAATGCTGGCATGAAGCTCGCAGAGAAACTCATGAACAAGCAGATTACAGCCGGGAACTTGATCTTACCGGAACCGATATCAGCGCTAAAGCAGTAAATATAGCGCGGAAAAACGCCGCCCGGGCTGGAGTGGATCAGCTCATTCACTTTCAGACCAGGCCCTTATCCGAGCTAAGCTCTAAAAAGAAATACGGTAAAATCATCTGTAACCCCCCTTACGGAGAAAGATTGAGCGAATTAAAAGATGTTGAAAAGCTCTATAAAGAAATGGGCAAGCTTTTTAATACACTTGATACCTGGTCATTTTATATTCTCACCGCTCATGATCAATTTGAATCTCTATTCAATAAAAAAGCTTCCAAAAGGCGCAAACTCTATCATGGCAATATTAAAGTCCATTACTACCAGTACTACGGCCCCCGTCCTCCCAGACGCAAAAACAGTTAGGCTATTATGCAACCCTTACAGCCGGTTCTCAGCTTTGATACCCCCCCTTCCGTTTACCATGCTTCAATAAGGCCAGGCCTATAGTAAATACAAAGCTTTTACCAAATTCCAAAAAAACACCCTGCTGTAATTTATAAAATGTTCTTGATTGGCCTGTTGTTTGAGTAAGAGCAGGATTATTAAGGCTCTATGTTAAATAATATACCTACACCGGGAGCGATTAAAGATGCCATGCTGATGACTAAAGGAGGGTTCTGAAATATGATATTTTATTTTCATCCGGACTTTCTCAAACACTACGCTTATGATCCGGCAGCCGAACCTGGAAGATTGGAGCCTGCTTTAGAGGCTATCGAAGCCAAATACCCAATTTTCACTCCGAACCCGGCTACAAAAGAAGATATTTTACTAGTTCATTCTCAAAGACACTGGAATAATATTGCCAAGGATAGCTTACTTCATCATACTGCCCTTTTAGCAGCTGGCTCAGTCATCGATGCAGCAGATTCTGCTTTTAAAGGCGAACAGGCTTTTGCTTTATGCCGCCCTCCAGGGCATCACGCCTCTGCAGATTCATGCTGGGGCTTTTGTTACTATAACAATATTGCTGTAGCTGTCAGTCGCTTGCTTGAGCGAAAACTGATTAATACTGCGCTGATTGTAGATATTGACCTTCATTACGGGGATGGCACAGCTAACATTTTTCAGGCAAATAACGCTGTTACTTTTTGGCACCTCCGAACCGGCAACTCTAAAGATTACATTAAAGCTATGGAAAATGACTTAAGTACAATTAATGCTGATATTGTAGCCGTTTCAGCTGGATTTGACCGTGGTCTTGACGATTGGGGCGGGATGTTAAGTGAAGCAGATTATCAGCGCATTGGTTCCTTCTTAGGTTCTTTTGCCAGGCAAAAATCAAAGAACCGCCTCTTTGCCGCATTAGAAGGCGGCTATAACCCGCAGGCCCTTGCTCATAATATTTTAGCTTTTTTAGAATAACTCTTGCTATCGATCTCGTTCAAAATCATAAATAATCTTCTCAAGATACCACTCTTCAGAGCGGTTAGGGTATCTTTCTTTTAAACGCTCAATCTGCCGATCTATGGTCTGATCTGCTTGATCAGGAGGCAGCTTAAGCTGACTCTTCGCTTTATCTCTCAAAGACCCGCTTTTAAATCGACTCACCGGGCTGCTGCCTTTGCTCCGGAAATAATAGCCTGCCGCAAGCACTATAACAACAATAACTATAACGGTAGCCAGATCCATTAAATAGCCCTCCTCTCACTTCTTTAATAATTATAACATCGAGGCTTCAGCCTGTGTAGCGAAGCAGTTTTTTCACCAGCCCTGAGCAAAAAACAGCCCTGAAAAGATTTTAGCCTGAACCCTTAAAAAAGCAAAATAAACTGACCCCAACTTAAAGATTGCTTAATCTTCTGCTATTTCTTTAGAGTTATCAAAATTAAAAGTAACAGCCTATTGCCCGTGTTTAATGATAAGCGGCGCCACGGGGACGGTGGAACCGTCCCCTGTGGCTTATTAAACTCTTATCGGCTCTAGTTTTAATGCTGTCTTTGCTTCTCCCTGATAAACTGTTTGATTAATTCCTGCATCCTGTAATAATGTGTCCCTTTCCAGTAGATTCGATTACAGTTTTGACAGCGACTGTATTCAGAACAGCGCTGCCAAACTTTTTCTGAAATCCTTGCTTTTACAGTATCGGGATCAATTCTGATAATATAGTCGTTACAATGCATGCAGCGGCTAAATGGTTTGATTGAATCAGAAAGATCAAATCGATTTAAAACCTCTGGAACCTGCTTCTGAGGATCATCTGAGCGCACCAGATATCCATGGGAAACCATAGAACGCTTAAGCAATCCCCTGTCACGGGTTAAAAGAATACGATTCTCACCAGCCGATATTTTTGCCAGCTCCGCATCACAATAATTATTGTTGTAAAGGGTGTCAAAGCCAAGCATCCGTAAATAAGCAGCAAGCCTGCCTAAATGAGTGTCCAAAACAAATTTTGGTTCACGAAGCGGTTCAGGACGAACTTTTAAAAGAGTAGATATATCAAACGCTTCAAATACCGGGTAGACACTGATTCGATCATCAGCTGCCGGCCGATATGAAAAATCAACTGATTTGCCATTAACCAGGATTAAATCCACCTCGGTATGGGGCACGCCAAGCGCTTCGATCATATCTTTTAGTGTTTGATGATTAGAAAAATAACGTTGAATAGTAACCTGCCGCCAGTCCGGTGGTAAAAAATCATTAAGCTCAGCATAAAAACGCAGATATACTTTAGAAGCCATAAACCGGTACCTCATTTTAAGAGCTAAATAAAATTATTAATACCGGAAAGGATTCTAGTTTGATCTTTTCTTATTTTAGGCTTATTGGTTCATTAGCTGACATTGAAAGAGAAAATCTTTTAATAGCTCTCGCATTTCGCCTGATATCTCTGTAATCTCAAAAGCCAGGCCTTCTTTCTTATCATGATCTTTCGATAGAAATCTCGTTGCCTCTGCGGTGAAGGCAAGTTCAGGCTGGTCTGGGATTGAAACCATAATTTTACAACTGGCACCCGGTGCCAGATTTTCAGTGGCCTGGTTGCTGCTTTTATCAAATTCTCGAAGAGAAGAACTGATGTCAATACAGCAGCCCCCCAGGGAAATATCTATCAGCCTGCCGGGTACAGATAGATCACTAACTGTAATAGTACAAACCAGATCAACTTCGAATCTGGTGTAGCGGCGTAAAGAACTGCGTTGAAATTTCTGTGGTTTACAACAAACCAGAAGGTTCATTTCACCTTTTCGCGTTTCAACAACAAAAACACTGGTTACATAAGCTATTTCATCCCTGTTCATTTCACACCACAGGGTCAACTCCCGTCCTTCTTCAATGTATACTGGTTTTTCTTCATCTAATGGGCAATGAAGCACCAGGTACTCTTTTTCCAGGTCCTCTACTGTGGTTTGATAAGACTTTATTATATTTTTTTCGGCCACAAATTCAAGAGTTACCCTGGCATTGGGATAAAAAAGCTGTTTTAACAAAGCATCTTTGTCTTCAAACAATACTATCATCTCCACATATCCGCCATTAATTATAATTCTGTGCTACAATTTAAAACTCCTGCCTTTATTGCATAACAAGATCAATGATTTATAATAAAGACGCAATTATAACAGCTCATTACCCGGATAGGGTTCTCTTTATTCCCCTAAACCGATCGACCGGTTAAAACCAGATTTATTGCCATAACGAGCATATCTCCAGGAAGAGGAAGCTCAGAAAAATTTATAAAGCATATGAAACAACAGTGATCTATTTTATAGACATGAGCCGTATCGATAGCTTATAATTCATTAAGGCATCATACCTTTAATTTTTCTGACAATCATTGCAGTGCTGCAGTTAGGCTCGGTCTTCTTTGCATTATCTGCAATTAAATAAGGACTTAATTAATGAACGGACAAAAACACTTAGCAAGGCATGAGCCAGGCAGCAGTAAAACCCGCTACCAAAACATTATTTTTGACCTCGACGGCACCTTGACCGATTCAGCTGATGGCCTAACCGCTTCGATCAGTTATGCTTTAAAAAAAATGGGGGCTAACATTAATACTTCTGAACTAAGAAGTTTTATCGGCCCCCCTCTACAGCACTCTTTTAGAGAAAAGTGTGGTTTTACCGAAAGTGAAGTATTACATGCTATCAAATATTTTCGTGATTATTACCGAGAAAAAGGCCTCTATGAGAACAAACTATATCCCGGAGCAGCTAAAATGTTAAAAACCCTGTATGAATGTGATAAAAAGATCTACCTGGCCACTTCCAAAGCCACTATTTTTGCTGAAACTATCTTACAATACTTTCATATAGATAACCTTTTTACTTTCATTGCTGGAGCCACCCTTGATGGCTCGCGAGTCGAAAAAAAAGAAGTCCTCGCTTACTTAATAGATAATAATTCTAATCTTCATCATAAAGAGACTGTTATGGTCGGCGACCGCAAGCATGACATTATTGGGGCCCGATCTTTGGGGTTTAACTCTATCGCTGTTACATATGGGTATGGCTCAATACAAGAATTAAGCTTTGAAAAACCTGCATATTTAGTTCATTCAGTGCCCGAACTGGAAAAGGTGCTAACAAGCAGTTAGCATTATTTAATAATGTTCATTAAAGCAAGGCTGCTTTATGAGCCATTATATTTATTACATTCCAACAACTTGCTACAATAAAAACACCTTAATCCTTTTAAATAGAAAACAGCAATAAACCTTAAACATATATTTTCTTGCTTTATCAATCAAAGCAATTAATATATAATAATATTTATAATATTAATAAAGATTATCAGGTAAGGTGTAGCCTTGAATTTCGAACATTTTATGGCATGGTCAATTTTATTCATGGTCCTGGCGCTGATTGCATCAGGAAAAAGCAGGATGGATCTGGCCGCCCTGGGTGGACTGATTATCTTAGGTTTAGCCGGCATCGCACCGCCTCAAGTTATTTTTTCCGGGTTCGGCCATCCTGCCCTGGCCACGATTATTGCTGTATTTTTAGTTAGCCAGGGAATTGTTGATTCAAAGCTTCTCAGAGGTTTAGGACAGACCCTGGCAGGGAAGCTGCATACTTTACATGCACAGGTATTAAGCATCGCTGCTGTAGGATCATTTCTTTCAGCTTTTATGAATAATGTAGGGGCAGTTGGGTTAATGCTGCCTACGGCTGTCAGAATGGCCAGGCGTTTCGGCACCTTACCCGGTAGTTTCGGACTGCCACTGGCTATGACCTCTATACTTGGAGGAACTGTTACTCTCATTGGCAGCGCACCCAATATCATTATTGCCTCTTTTATGCATTCTGCTGCAGGGCATTCTTTTAAAATGTTTGATTTCGCTCCACACGGCCTTGCCATGCTGGCCGTAACATTTATTTTACTTGCTGTATGTAGATCCTGCGGCTTTGATCCTGGATCTGACCTTACTTCCAGAAATAACAAAACTAAAACTTCAAAGGATACAAAACCGGATATACAAACAGACCCTTGTAACCATGATAATGATAGTAAGGCCTGTGATGAACCAAACAATCTTTCAGCGCATGAAAAAACCAGTGACGATCTGGAAGAAAAAATTATTTTTTCACCTTTCTCATCGCCGCACAAACAAATTACTTTAATCATAATGCTGGCAGCGGTTTCTGCTGTTAGCTTAGGGCTGATTCATCCCGCTTATGGCTTCGGCAGTGCAGCGATACTGCTTATTGCCGGTAAAATTCTTTCCCCTCACTCTGCATATAAAAATATTGATTTAAAGATAGTCTTTTTTTTGGGAAGTATGCTAGGTATCGGCCAAACTTTAGAGCACAGCGGGGGTCTTGATCTATTATCAACAGCTTTAGCCGATTACACTAAAGGCCTGGAGCCATTCTGGCTAATTTTAGTTATAATAATCGTATCATCGATATTATCTAACGCCATCAATAATGCAGCAGCAGCGGTATTCATGGCCCCTCTTGCTATCGCCATTGCTGCTGAAGGAAATTTAACCACAGCAGCCGCTTTGATGGCCACAGCAGCCGGATCCAACCTGACCTTGCTGCTGCCTACGCATCAGGCTACTTTAATGGTAATGAGCAAAGCCCCTTTCCCAGTTGGCTCTTTTCTCCGTTTCGGCCTAATTGTAAGTTTTTTTTGTATTATAATTGCAGCTGCAGTTATAACCGCTGTTTGGCAATAATATGTAAACAAAGTGGAGGAGATAAATGGTAAAATGGAGATGACTGTTACAATTCAAAACTTGTTTAATAATAAATTTTTAATTGAAGGAGGAGTACTAAATGCATTTTGCTCAAATCTATACCCCGGGCATAGCTCAATGCTCTTACGTTATTGGCAGTGGAAAGAAATGCCTGGTAGTTGACCCTGTCCGTAATATTGAGCCTTATCTGGCTAAAGCCAAAGAATTCAATATGGAAATTGCAGCCGTTGTTGAAACGCACCTGCATGCTGATTTTGTTTCCGGCCACATGGAACTGGCTGAAAAAACTGGAGCAAAGATATATGCCCCTAAAGTTGGTAACTGTAATTTTCCTCATCACGCTTTAGATGACGAAGAAGAGTTTACTCTTGAAAATTTGCGCTTTAAAATGTTTGAAACCCCTGGCCACACCCCGGACAGTACAGTCCTTGTTGTAACCAACATGGAAAGAGGGGAAGACTCGGTTATGGTCTTTACAGGCGACACCCTTCTTGTCGGTGATGTCGGAAGGCCGGATCTTTTCCCCAGCAGAGAAGAAGAGCTGGCAGAAAAACTATTTGACAGTCTGCAAAGAATAATAGAACTGCCAGATCATGTTGAGGTCTACCCGGCACACGGCATGGGTTCTTTATGTGGAAGAGCTTTATCGGCAAAATTATGGAGCACCATTGGGGTTGAAAAGAAACAAAACTATGCTCTTAAGCACGAGGACTTAGAAGAATTTAAAAAAGACCTTCTTACTGACATGCCAGACGCGCCCGACCATTTTGCGCGCTGCACAGAAATCAACCGGGATGGCCCGGTTTTACTAAAAAATACCATGCAAACCAGGCCACTAAAGCCCTTTGAAATTGCTGAGGCTGTTAAAGGAGAAGGTTACTCCATCATTGATGTCCGCACCTACCACTCTTTTGCGGCAGCGCATATACCCGGTTCTTACAGCATCAGTAAGCACGGCAACTTGCCAACCTTTGCGGGATGGATCGTACCCCCTGAAGACAAGCTGATCCTGGTGCTTGATCATCAGGATGATTTAGAAAATATTAAAAACGCCTTTTATATGGTTGGTCTGGATAACCTGGCCGGTTTTTTAGAAGGCTCTATAGAAAGCTGGATTAACAGCGGTTTGTTGACCAGTAATGTGGAAACCCTTTCCGTCCATAAGTTACACGATTTGATGGAAAAATATTCAGTGCTTGCTCTTGACAACCGGGCTAAGAGTGAATATAAAGAAGCTTATATCCGGGATACCATTAATGCTCCTACTCCAGATGTAAGGCATCGCTATAAAGAATGGGATCCGGAAAAACCGGTTATTGTGTTATGCAATACCAGCAATCGCTCCATGACAGCAGCAAGCCTGTTAAAACAAAAGAATTTTAAAAGAGTCCTTAATGCCGTAGGGGGCACCACTGCCTGGTACGCTGCCGGTTTCCCCCTGCAATCCGGCGGTGAAGAATATTGATCTTAGAAATATACAGGGTTATATTTATCAACCCCTGGCCATACTGGGCCGGGGGCATCATCATCGGTTTACTCGTTCCCCTGCTCTATTATTATTATAACACTGCACTGGGAGTTTCAACCGGTTACGGAAACCTGGTTAAAATCCTGCTCCCGGCTGGAAAGCTTAAATGGATTAAGGAAAAATATCCAGATCCCTGGAACTGGCGAGTCTATTTTATCGCCGGGATTATCCTGGGCGGTTTCATTGCCTCCGCTCTCTCTGGTAATGCCGGATTTACTTTTGATATGGGGCGCTTTACCACACTGGTCGGCTGGCCCGCTATAGCCGGCGCTATTTATTTTTTTAGCGGCGGCCTTTTACTGGGGCTTGGCGCCCGCATTGCCGGCGGCTGCACTTCCGGACACAGCATCCACGGCATAGCCAATCTGCATATTTCAAGTATCCTGGCCACGATTTTTTTCCTGGTCGGCGGAATCATTGCAGCCAACCTGGTTCAGGCTGTTCTAATGGGAGGAATATGGTAATGAATAAAAATCTGGGATTTTTGGGGTTCGGAACCCTTTTTGGATTTGTATTAAGCAGGACCGGGGCTTCTGATTATGATCTGATCATGGGTATGTTCATTGGCTATGATTATACTCTGGTCGGAGTCATCGGCACAGCCATAATCACCGGGGCTGTGGGAATGCAGGTTTTGAAAAAATTTAAGCATCCGATAAAGAGCGGAGAACCATTGAAGATTAATGCAAAACAGTTAGGCCGCTGGAGCCTGCTGGGAGCGGGTATCTTTGGCCTTGGCTGGGGCATATCCGGGGCTTGCCCGGGCACAGTCCTGGCCCAGCTGGGGGAAGGAAAAATATACGGTTTCTTTACCTTTATCGGCATGATTTTCGGAACTTACCTCTACGCCCGGCTCAAGGAAAAACACCCCTCGCTGTAAAATCAGTGCCAGGGGGTTTCAGGGAGACGGGGTTGTTGCCACCTCGGCAAGGCAGCCGGTGCCACAGGCATCCACTTTAGAAAGGCCTTACTAAATTAATGTGTCAACAACCCCGTCATCCTATCTCATGACACCGGTTAGTAAACGCTGAACCCGTAATTGTTCAGGATCCATTTGGGAATCTCGCAGCAGGCGGTTTTTAAGGAATCGACCTCCTGTTTATTTAACCCCTATTTGCTACTGCTCACCTGTTTTACATTAAAACCGCCAAACCTGAAATGAAAACTCAGGCGGGCTTCTTAAAGCACATCTTCCGGCCCCATGGGGCTGTCCCAGATCCGGTGGCTGTCATCCCACAGCTTTCCTTCAACCATAACTATAACCGCATTTATTTCGGGAAGCCGGGTAGCAGTCAGGACCACTGCCTGCATAAAAACGGTTCCGGACAGTGAGCCGCCCGGCCACTGTTCCCCGAACATTTCTTTGCACACATCAACTTCGGCTACACCTTCATCCGGTTCAACAACAACCGCCAGGATATCCAGCTGCTCATGGACCACGGCTGTTAAAGCTTCTTCCTCCTGGTGCGGGCCTTTGAATAATTCTTCCAGAACGGCTTCCAGCAGCGCTTCCGGGGCATCCGGATCGGATATTTCGATAGTGTATGGCGTTACATAGCCGTATTCCCCGGTTTGCCCGGTCTCAACTGCTTCTCTGTTGCCGAAAAAGAGATCCACTTCAATACAGGCTGCCTCTTTTTCAAAAAGGGCAGTCAGGTTCCTGTCTTCCACTACTTCGAACTGGTAAACCTTTTCTTCGCTCACACTCTCCCCATCTTCACTCCAGCCGGCAAAAACATAACCTTCGGCCGGTTCAGCTTCCAAGGTAACCAGGGTTTCATATTCGTAGCTTCCGGCTCCATCGACACGTCCGCCTTCTTCCGGTTCCACCGCCAGCTCAACCTGGTGCTCTTCGGCACAGCCGGGCGCCAGCAGCGCTGCTGCGACAAAGGCCGCTGCAAATACAATTTTAAGTTTTATATTCTCCTTTTTTACAACCGGCTGATTCTTAAACATAATTTTCAGCCCCTTTCCAGCTGTGCCGGTAAATCGCCCAAGCTAAAATTATCCGGTCCTTTTTAATTTGCTAACATCTTTTCAATTATAAGCTTACCACAGGAACCGGTGGTTGCTCAACAAAGATAGGAACCTGCCTGCAATATGCACTGTCCTGCCCACCCCCGGTATGCCAGCAGCTTTGAGAAATAAAGCACTTTTAACCTCTACTGGAAATGAAATATTACCTCAATATCGCCCCTTACCAGATTACCCCGGAAAGGACCGAAAACAAAACTTTGAACAAGGCTATTGCCAGCTTTCGCCTCAAACACCGCCTCCGCATGGCTTTTTTAGACCAGCACGCCGATCAGGAAAACTGGCTATCGACACTCGCTGTTTAACTGCCAGAGTGATAACAAAACAGCGGCAGGATTTTCAAAAATTCTGTCGAAATTGAATAACTATTGATTATTCTGGAAAGCTACGCAAGAATAACAGGAGAATTAAGCTGATGGTCAAAAACCGGGAAGATGACCGCTATAGCTTCAAGGCTTTAATGAACAGCATCCGCGACGGCGTTGTGATAATCGACTCGGATCTGCAGGTCCTCGAGGCCAACCAGAATTTCCTCGACATGCTCGGTTATTCAGAAATAGATCTGCATGCCCTTCGGGCCTGGGACTGGCACGCAAAAATAACTGAGCAAGATCTTCGTCATCAATTTAGCAAGCTTCAACATACGAATAGATATTATGAAACTAACTATATAAGTAAAGAGGGCCTGGAATTTGATGTTGAGGTCAGTACAACCGGAGCCTTTTTTGCCGGCAAACAGGCTTATATCTGCATTTGCCGCGATATAACCGATCGCAAACAGGCAGAAAAAGCCCTAAAGGAAAGCGAAGAAAAATTCCGGTCATTACTGCAAAATCTGCCCGTTGGCGTTTACCGGGTCACCCCCGGTGAAAATGGAAAATTTTTAATGGTTAACCCGGCTTTTCTTAATATCTTTGGCTTCAAATCTGAACAAGAATTAAAGGGATTGAACATGTGTGACCTTTATTTCGATACTGCAGAAAGGAAGAAAGCATCAGACCTGGTTATCGATAATGCCGGCTACGCTTCACTGGAACTTAAATTAAGGAAAAAAGACGGTACGGTAATCTGGTGCCTGGATACCGCCCAGCTGATCAAAGATGAAGCAGGAAACCCTATCTATTTTGACTGCATCCTGGAGGATATTACCGCCCGCAAAGAAGCCGAGGATAAATACAGTTCCCTGATGGAAGAATATGAAAAAGTATTTAACGGAACCCAGGATGCCCTATTTTTAATAGAGATAATAGATGAAAATACATTCAGATTTATGAGGACAAACCGGACTCACCAGCAAAAAACAGGGATAACCCTGTAAGAGACTATGGGTAAAACACCGCGAGAACTCCTCGGCCCGGAGACAGGAAAACAGGTGGTAGATAACTACCGGCACTGCATCAAAAAAGGAGGCCCCATCACTTACGAAGAAACCCTGGATCTTCCCGGCGGTAAATGCGTCTGGCAAACCACCCTGACCCCGGTATTCCAGGATGGTCGCCCGGCCTATATTGTCGGGTCAAGCCAGGATGTTACGGTGAGAAAGAAATACGAGGAAAAATTGCATTATTTGAGCCTTCATGATCCTTTAACCGGCCTTTACAACCGGGCTTTTTTCGAAGAAGAAATGAACCGCCTGGAAGCCGGCAGGGATTATCCGATTTCCATAATAGTTGCCGACCTGGACGGGCTGAAAGCGGTCAATGATAACATGGGCCATGCTAAGGGAGATGAACTGCTTAAAATCTGTGCCGGGATCCTGCACCGGTCCCTGCGGCAGTCGGATATTCTGGCCCGGGTAGGAGGCGACGAATTCACCGTGCTTTTACCTAATACAGATATAGCTTTAAGCCGGGATGTTGTCGAGCGAATCCAGTCCAATGTTAATATCTACAATGAACAGCAACTCGAACTACCTCTGAGCATATCTTTTGGAGTTGCCACCGCTGACAAAAAGACTGGATCTCTTGAAGAAATATATAGAATTGCCGATGATCGAATGTACCTGGACAAGATCTCCAAAAGAAAATCAAAAAACTAGAGCGAAAGTCTAAATCACCACGAAAACCGGTCCGAATGATCAGAGCAGGCTTTCCAGCCCCACAGCCAGGATAACCTCTGCCCTTTTAACCTTTTAAAGCTTTAACAGTCACCCCTTTTATTCAGCACGCTTCTAACCAGGCCGGCCGCCCCGGAAATCATCATGTCTCCATGCGGCACCGCCATGTAGCCGATAGTTTTGGCCAAACCCCGCCGCGGACCGGTGACAGAAATAAAATCGAAGAGATAATCCCCGGCCCCGTGAAGAATGGCGCACCCGTGGCCGTGATCATCAAAAACCTCTTCATGGGTGAGGCTGCCCTGCTGAAAGCGGGTCAGGTAATCGAGCAGAGTATCTGCAGTAAGCCTGCCGGTATGGTGCTCGAAAACCCCGTATACCCTGCTTCCGGCTACCAGGAAGGCGATGGTATGCTGGTTGCCCACATTGACCAGCAAAGCGCCCCGCCCGTTTGTGGCTTCCTTTACTTTTGGATCTTCCAGGGTGCCCATGATCGCGGCGGCCCCGGTATCCATTACCCAGATATGTTCGGCCTCATCCCGGCAGCTCTCCATGACTGCCTTCATCCTGGTAAAATAAGCGGGCAGCTTGCTTTGATCGTAGATCAAGTCATTCAGGCTGCCGCCTGAGGATAAAAACCTTTCCCAGTGCTCGAAGCGAAACTGGCGGTTGCTCCTGTCCGGGGAAAACCCGTGGTCCTGGACGGCAAAAGCAAACACCGGGGGCAGCTCTATCTCAAAGGCCTTTAGAGCTTCCCTTAATGCCGGAACATCTATATCTTTAAACTCAATATGGGCACAGTTTTCAGGCGGGGAATCCACTACCCGGATGCCCCGGGCGGCTACTTTTTCCAGGTTATCTTTGATGGTCAGGGCCGCCTGGCGGGTGGCATAAACATTATAGCCGGCCTGGATATGTCGCTTGACCGCGCCGGAAGAACTGCCGCCTCCCATTAAATGGCCGTGAATAAAAATATCCCGACCTGCTTCGGCCAGCATTTCAATCCGCCCGGCTACGATCCGGGTCTGGGAAGGAAGGATCAGCTTAACGTTATTTTCCATTTCCACGTCAGGCCGGTAAATCAAGATATCCTGGGTCCCACTGCCGATATCTACCGCCAGGATGCCGCCCGTGTTTTGCCATTTCATTGAGTTCAATTTATACCACAAAGCCTTTCTTAATGGTTATAGTCAAAATCAATCTTTTGACAGGCACCTTATACCTCAATCATTTCGCCCAATAATCATAGATATTTCAGCATCAATCAGCATTTCTTCTCTGAGATCAAGATATCGAAAAAATATGATTGCCAGATCTATATCGCTTCGCTGAGGATCATAAAGCTCGGTACCGTACGACCCAAAAAGTTATACCGCTGCAATATCTTAATGAGAGGCAAAATAATTATTTAATTCTGTTATGTTTTTCATGATTTCATTATCGATTGTAAACTCACCCTGATTACATTATATAACAGTTGCCAGCATAATGCATTCCTGCCAGGGCAGTTTCCGGATAACTTTTACCATAGCCTCTAACCCTGATCCACTTTCAAATTTTTCAGGGTAATTGTCCGGGCATCATATTCGAGCAGGCCTTCCCTGCGCATTTTATTTAACTCCCTGCTTAAAGAAGATCTCTGTATTCCCAGCCTTTCCGCCAGCTCCTTCTTTGAATAATTCAACCTTATAACCGGGCTTTTCTGGAGGTGGTATTCATAAGTAAGAAAAGCGATAATCTGCCGGCGGATGGTCTTGTGAGAGATGGCCCTGATTTTATCGGCCAGGATCAGCATCCGGTCGGAAATGGTTCCAAGCAGGGTCACCATGAAATCGAGGTTACGGCGGCCCAGTTCAATAATGAATTCCCTTGGCAGGCGCAGGATCACCGTATCCGTTTCAGAAACAACGGTCATCGGGTAGAAATTGTTGGTTGAAAAAACCAGGTGGGCCCCGATAACATCCGGCGCTGAAAAAACATTAATAGTTAAAACATTCCCTTCCTCGTCAATCTTTTGCACAGCTACCTTCCCTTCCAGGATTATATCCATGGCCCGGCATACCTCACTTTGCAGGTGGATAATCTGATCTTTGGCATACCCATTAATCTCATATCCGGATGAATTGAACATACTCGCCAGCTCTTCTTTGGAAAAACTGGTAAAAAGGCTCAACCCGGCCAGGGCGCCGAGATATTGATCAATTTTAATCATAACCACCCCGATTGGCTATAAATTAGTTACATCGGTACCTTTTTTAGGCTTCACTTTAAAGTATACTCTAGACAACCATAATCGGAAAGGATGTTTGAACCATGAAAAACAAACTTCAACTAATAATCCAGCTTACCTTCCTGGCCCTGTTCTTGTTCCTGGTCGGAACCGGCCGGGTTCAACTTTGGATGGGCCTGTTCCTTTTAGGGGTAGTCCTGGCCCTGCTGCTGTCCAGATTATACTGCGGCTGGATCTGCCCGATCAACACCGTGATGAACGGTGTGTCCTGGGTCAAGAAAAAACTGGGCCTCAAGGGGTATAAAACACCGCTGACACGGACCAAACCCTGGATCCGGTACCTGGTTTTTGCCCTGTTTGTTGCCACTTTCATCACCAGTATGGTCACCGGCAGGCAGATTCCGGTTCTGCCGGCATTGTTCGCCATTGGCTTGATCCTGACCTTCTTCTTCCCGGAACAACTATGGCACCGTTACCTGTGCCCGTACGGGACGATTTTGAGTCTCCCTGCAACAACAGCCAGATACACCATGGCTATCGACCAGGAAAAGTGCACCAGCTGCGCGATCTGCAAAAAGGTATGCCCGGCAGATGCAGTCGAAGTAAATGATAAGCAGTATACGATCAATAAAAAAGAGTGCCTGGTCTGCCTCGATTGTTTGGCAAATTGCAAAGAGGGCGCTATCAGTTACTGTTAATTAATAAGCATGCGTCCTTGAGCATTTTCCTTTTGCCCCCAAAGGAGGGTTTTTAATGCAGGTCATAAACCTTGAAGATCTTAAAAAGTTTTCCACCGCGGAATTTATCAAAAAAGAACTGATGGTTACGGATAATTTCAAGCTGCTCCTGGTCTGTTTTGAATCAGGCCAGAAAGCACCGCCCTGCGTGATGGAACGCAGCACCGCCTTTTATATTGTCGAAGGGCAGGGTAAAGTCCTGGTCTCCAATCAAGAACACACTGTTACCAGCGGCTCTATCGTGCTGATCGGGCCCGATCTGGCCCGGCAGATCAAGGCCGATACCCGCCTGGTCGTTTTAGCCATGCAGTATGAATAATAAACATTTCTAATGGTTAACAGGAAGGGATATAAATGACCACCATTATAACAATTTATACTTTTCTGGCCATCTGCCTGGGACTATCCATATGGAAGAGCAGGACCAAAACCGCCCAGGCTTTCAAAATAGGAGCAAAAGCCCTGTCGATTATGGCCCCTTCCCTGCTGGCCATTGTAGGGATGGTCGGATTGATCCTGGGCACCCTCCAACCCGAAACTATCTCCCTACTTCTCGGCGCTGAGGCAGGGTTCACAGCCGCTGGCGCCGCAGCTATTCTCGGGGCTATAACTTTGATCCCGGCCCTGGTATCATTTCCTCTGGCCGGTTCGCTTCTCAATTCCGGGGCTACAGTAACCACCGTGGCGGTTTTCATCACCACCCTGGTCATGGTCGGCACTGTAACCGCACCCCTGGAAATAAAAGCTCTGGGCAAAAAGTTTACCCTGCTGCGCAACAGCCTCAGCTTTATTGCCGCCATAGTTATCGCCATAATCATGGGAGTGATTCTGGGATGAATGCAATC
>PWYU01000005.1 GCA_003567725.1 Syntrophomonadaceae bacterium
CCGGCCTATATAGGTGGCATGAGCGCCTTTAAATCATATGGTGGGGCAACAGTTGGAATTGAAATGGACGACGAAGGACCGATACCCTCCAGCATGGAACAAGCTTTCAAACAGCACAGCGGAAGCGGCAAAGAGCCTAAAATCTTTTACACCGTGCCTAATTTTCATAATCCTACCGGCATTACCACCAGTTTGAAAAGGCGCTTTGAAATACTGGCTATCGCTTCCCGTTACAACCTGATTATTATTGAAGACAACCCTTATGGTGATCTTTATTATGATCAGGATGTGCCTTTGAGTTATAAAGCACTGGACCGCGAAGGCCGGGTTATTTACCTTGGTTCTTTTTCTAAAATCCTTATTCCCGGAATCAGGATCGGCTGGCTGGCCGGCCCCGGACCAATCATTGAGAAGGTATCCATGGTGAAACAAACAGCCGATTTATGCTCCAGTTCCTTGGGGCAGCAGCTTGCATACCGCCTTACCCGGGAAGGCTATGTTGACAAGCATATTGCCAATTTGCGTCAATTATACCGCGCTAAAAGAAATGCCATGCTGACAGCTATGAAACAGCATTTTCCGGCGGGAATTAAATACAGCAAACCGGGCGGCGGCTTTTTCATCTGGGTCAATTTTCCCTCCTATTATCCTAACAGTAGGGAGCTGCTGGAACTTGCTCTTCAGCAAAATGTTGCCTTTGTCCATGGAGAAGGTTTTTCCAGCAATGGTGGGGGATTAAGAAGCGCCCGTTTCTCATTCAGCCAGCCTTGTATCGATGACATCAACTTTGGAATCAAAATTCTGGGTGAAATTTTTTGGGAAATTGAAGCCGGATGCACCGTGCAGCTGGCCGGACAACATTTTTAATTTGCTATGATTTATAAGCTTAATTGGTGTATAATACAACATGGACATCGGGCCACCATCATTAAACCATTAGTTTGAGATTTCTCCCGGCGCGGACTAAGCGCGGCTGAATCAAGCTCTGAACCACAGCAAAAGAGGTGCTTTATGGCTTCGCTGGTAATTATCGATAGTGAGTGTGCCAACCTGAGCAGTATTTATAAGGCAGCCAAGTATGTAAATTTAGAACCAATTATATCGGACGATCCAAAAACCATTGCTTCGGCCGGGGCAGTGATATTCCCCGGCGTGGGATCCTTCGCCCATGCAGCTTCTCTCATTTATCGTAAAAATTTAACGGAATCACTGCATAAAGTGATCACTGCAGGAAAACCTTTCCTGGGCATCTGCCTTGGGATGCAGCTGCTTTTTTCAAGAAGTGAAGAAGCAAATTATAATGGAGGAAATGAAAAAACTGAGGGTTTAAAGGCAATCACCGGGGAAGTGAAACGCTTTCCAGCCGGCATGCCGGTACCGCACGTAGGCTGGAACCTGGTTAAACCTGAATATGAGCATCCATTATTTAAAAACTTAAACCAAAGTGCAAATAAAGGGGCTTATTTTTATTTTACCCACTCTTACTACGTTCAGCCTGAAAAAAGAGAGCATATCCTGGGGCAAACTGATTACGGCTTTCCTTTTACCTCGGCAGTAAAAAAAGGTAACCTTTACGGGGTGCAATTTCACCCTGAAAAGAGCGGGCCGGCAGGCTTGCGCCTGCTCGCTAATTTTGGTAAGATTATAGCCGACACAAAGGATTAAACTGGCTGTTATATAGGAGATGAAAATGCTGGCTAAAAGAATCATACCTTGTCTTGACGTGCGGGACGGCCGGGTGGTCAAAGGGACCCGCTTTATTAATTTAAGGGATGCCGGAGATCCGGTGGAAAGAGCCGATTTCTACAACCGCGAAGGTGCAGATGAAATAGTTTTTCTCGACATTACTGCTTCTGTAGAAAAACGCCGGGCAATTATCGACGTGGTGGAAAAAACCGCGGAGGTTGTCTTTATACCTTTGACCGTTGGCGGAGGCATAGATTCCGTTGATTTTATGCAGGAGCTGTTGAATTCAGGCGCTGATAAAGTCTCTTTAAATACAGCCGCCCTTAAAGATCCCGGCCTGATCCAGGCCGGTGCGGAACGTTTTGGAAACCAGTGCATTGTTGTCGCCATCGATGCCCGCCGTAAAGAGCAGGTTGATCCAGAGGATAAGCTATCCTGGGAAGTTTACAGCCACGGCGGCCGCACTCCTACCGGGCGCGATGTCGTTAAATGGGCTAAAGAAGCTGAAACCTTAGGCGCCGGTGAAATCTTGCTTACCTCCATGGATGCAGACGGCACCCTGGACGGATATGACACCGCCCTTCTGGCAGCAGTTACCGATGCTGTAAGTATTCCGGTTATTGCATCAGGGGGGGCAGGCACCCTGGAGCACCTTTATGAAGCTTTAACCAAAGGTAAGGCTCACGCAGTTTTGGCGGCATCGATCCTGCATTACGGCACTTACAGCATTGCAGAAATCAAAGCATACCTGTCCGAAAAAGGGCTTCCGGTTAGGCCGGTAAAGAATTAATGAACATGTTCAGTAAGGGGGATTTTTGATGAAAGAACAAGGTACGTTCAGGGTTAAAAAAGGAATGGCCCAAATGCAAAAAGGCGGGGTGATCATGGATGTCACCACCGTGGAGCAGGCCCAGATTGCTGAGAAAGCAGGGGCGGTCGCTGTAATGGCCCTGGAAAGGGTTCCGGCAGATATCCGGGCCGCGGGCGGTGTAGCCCGTATGGCCGATCCGGTGATGATTAAAACAATCATGGATACGGTAACCATTCCGGTTATGGCCAAAGTGCGCATCGGACACTTCACCGAAGCCCAGATTTTAGAAGAAATTGGTGTAGATTATATTGATGAAAGCGAAGTGCTTACCCCGGCGGATGAACAATATCACATCAACAAGCATAAATTCAAAGTCCCCTTTGTATGCGGAGCGAGGGATCTTGGAGAAGCGCTGCGCCGTATTTCTGAAGGGGCAGCGATGATCCGGACCAAAGGCGAACCAGGGACGGGAAATGTTGTTGAAGCCGTTCGTCATATGCGCAAAGTAATGGATCAAATTCGCCAGGTAGCAGGTAAGTCTGAAGATGAACTGGTAGTTATGGCCAAGGAGCTGGGTGTATCGATAGAGCAGCTAAAAGAAGTTAAAAAGGAAGGCCGCCTGCCGGTTGTGAATTTTGCCGCTGGAGGAATCGCTTCACCGGCCGATGCAGCCCTGATGATGCAGCTGGGTTCTGATGGTATTTTTGTTGGATCCGGTATTTTTAAAGCGGCAAAGCCACAAAAAGTAGCTGAAGCAATAGTCAAGGCTACTATGAATTACGAGGATCCCAAAGTGCTGCTTGAAGTATCGCAGGGTCTGGGCGAAGCTATGCCCGGACTGGAAATGTCCACCCTGACTGAAGCTGACCGCATGCAGGAACGGGGAATATAAAACGGAGCGTCATAAGAAATGAAAATAGGTGTCCTTTCCATTCAGGGGGCTATTTCTGAACACTTTAAACTTTTAACGATGTGCGGTGTCGAAGCAGTTCCAGTAAAGAATACACAAAACTTAGCAGCAGTTAACGGATTAATCATCCCCGGCGGGGAAAGCACCACCATCGGCAAACTAATTGAAGTTGCCGGATTGAGCATGCCGATCAAAGAGCGGACTAAAAACAATACTTTAGCCCTCTTTGGAACCTGCGCCGGCATGGTTTTGATGGCAAAAGAAGTTTTGGACGGCATTGATAATCAACCTATCTTAGGATTAATGAATACCAGAGTTAAACGCAACGCTTTTGGCCGCCAACGGGAGAGCTTCGAAACAAGTTTTGAATTTAAAGGAATTGAAGGCTCTCTGAGCGGAGTATTTATCAGGGCGCCGCTTATCGAAGAAGCGGGTGAAGAAGTTGAGATCCTGTCCAAGCTGAATGAAGGTATAATTGCCGCCAGGCAGGGCAATTTGCTGGCTACTTCATTCCACCCGGAATTGACTGAGGATCACCGGATTCATCACTATTTTGTAAAGATGTGTGAAAATATTAGCTGCCGGTTATGTTAAATGTTTGTAACTACTCAGGCCTATCCCGCTATGCCACAGGGTACGGTTATTACTTAAGAGAGCAGGCCTCTACAGGCCTGCTCTTGATATAGGCGCGCCCGGCAGGGCGGCGGTATAAACAAATTCGGATTAGATAGCTTAATAACTTAAATAAGTCCATGTCGCCATCTAAAATCATGGACCGCAGGTTGTTATTCCCATTCAATTGTACCGGGGGGTTTGGAAGTAATATCGTAAACCCCCCGGGCCACTTCCGGTATCTCACCGGTAATCCTGGCCGATATTTTTCCCAGCAGATCAAGAGACAATTTAGCCCAGTCTGCTGTCATCGCATCTTCAGACACAACCGCCCGCAAAGCAATCACAGGGCCATAATGCCGATCATCTCCCTTAACACCGACCACGTTTACATCGGTCAGGACGGCAAAATACTGCCATAATTGATCAGCCAGACCGGCTTTAGTGACTTCATTCCTGAAAATTGCATCAGCCTTTTGCAGAAGGGATAGTTTCTCTGCTGAAACCGCTCCAATAATTCGGACAGCCAGCCCGGGCCCGGGGAAAGGTTGTCTTTTTAAAATCGAATCAGGCAAACCGAGTTCGCTGCCAACCAGGCGGACTTCATCTTTGAATAACTCCCGCAAGGGCTCTATAAGTTCAAAGCCGAGTTCTTCGGGCAAACCACCCACATTATGGTGTGATTTAATAACTGCCGCACCGCATGCCGAGCCGCTTTCGATCACATCAGGGTAAATTGTGCCCTGTGCCAGATAACTGATATCACCCCTGGAAAGGGCGTTTTCTTTAAATACAGCAATAAATTCATTTCCGATGATCTTTCTTTTTTCTTCCGGATCTTTTACTCCAGCCAGGCGGTTCAAAAAGCGTTCCCGGGCATCGATATGTAAAAACTCGCCCTGGAGTTTTTCCCGGTATAGTTTAACCACCTCTTTAGCTTCATCTAATCTCAGTAAACCGTGATCAACAAAAATATAAACAACCCTGTGGGCTACAGCTTTGTCCAGTAAGAAAGCAACCACCGAAGAGTCAACCCCGCCGCTAAGGGCACAAACCACTTTTTCCTGCCCGCCAATGACCTGGCGGATTCTGGCCGTAGCATCCTCAATAAAGCTGCGTGGTGTCCAGGTTTTACTGCAATGGCAAACTTCAAATAAAAAGTTTTGCAAAACGTTATTACCGCCAGGTGTATGAAAAACTTCAGGGTGAAATTGGACCCCATATATTTTTTGCGCATGATTACCTATGGCTGCCATAGTATTATTTTCCGTCCGGGCCAGTACATTAAAACCCGGCGGAGGGCTTAAAACTTCATCTTGATGACTCATCCATCCGTTACAGAAACTGTCATCACGAAAAGAAGCATCTTTAAAAAGCGGCTCCGGTTCCTCTATGGTAAAAGAAGTGCGGCCGTATTCAGAGCGGCTGCCTTTTTTTACCTCGCCTCCTAAATCGCCGGCCAGCAGGTGCATCCCGTAACATATGCCCAGGATTGGCACGCCCCCCTCATAAATAGCGGGATCGACGCGCGGCGCTTTTTCCTGGTAAACACTGGCCGGGCTGCCGGAAAAAATTATTCCCACCGGGCTGTGTTCGAGTATTTTTTTCCATGATGTATCGCAGGGCAGCATCTCACAGTATACCCCCGCTTCCCTTACCCTTCTGGCGATGAGCATGCTGTATTGCCCGCCAAAATCCAATAATACCACTTTCTCGCGCAGGCTTTCCGAGCTATCTTTCAGGAAATGTTCCATTATAACATCACCTTTCCTCTATTTTCCCCAGCACAGGATAAATACCACTAAAGCAGGCGCTGCACAATCCTAACCGTTCTTCACCAACTGCCTGATACAGATCTTCTAATTCCGCATATTTAATCGAATCAGCTCCAATAGCGGCGGCCAGATCTTCCAACCCAGAATTTAAAGCAGCCAGATCTCGGGCCAGGGGAATATCAATTCCATAATAACAGGGATTTTTATAAGGTGGCGACGCAATACATAAATGAACTTCTTTGGCCCCTGCTTTCTTCAAAAGAGATGCCAGAACCCTGGCCGTAGTTCCCCGTACCAGAGAGTCATCTACTACAGCCACTTTTTTGCCTTCCACCACTTCTCTGATTGGATTAAATTTCAAGCGGACTGCCAGTTCCCGCTCATCCTGGGTTGGTTCAATAAAGGTTCTTCCCAGATAAGGGTTACGGTGCACCGCCCATTCTACCGGCAATTTTAAATAATCAGCCAACCCTATCGCAGCGGTAATACCAGAATCAGGCGAAGGAATTACCATATCCAAATCAGAGTCAATTTTCTTTCCCAGCAAAAAACCAACTTTTCTGCGCACTTCATAAACACTTTTGCCGCCAATGATACTATCCGGTCGAGCAAAATAAACATATTCAAAAATGCATAGAGAGGGATTGGCCTTTATTTCAGAATCAACTGTTCTAAGGCCCTCCGGGCCGGCACTGACAATTTCACCCGGTTTTACCTCTCTTACAAAGGAAGCGCCTACTGCATCAAAGGAGGATGACTCAGAGGCAAAGATAAATGAATCATCCATTTTACCAATGGCCAGCGGCCGAAAACCGTTGGGGTCACGAAAAGCAACCATTCTCTCATCATCCATAGCCACAGCAGCATAAGCCCCTTGAATTATAGCCATCGTCTGTTTGACCGCTTTTTCAAGACCTTCGCCCTTGAAACGGGATAAATAACTTAACATTATTTCCGTATCTGAAGTGGTATGGAAAATATGACCTTCCTGGAGCAATTTATGGTATAAGCGCCTGGTGTTAGTCAGGTTACCGTTATGAGCCAGGGCAATGCCGCTTAAATCAAATGAGCGAGCAACCAGAGGCTGGGCATTGACAGCAAGACTGGGGCCGGTTGTGGAATAGCGGACATGACCAAGGATAGTTCTGGCTTCAATCGAAAAAAGCATCTCCCGGGGAAAAACATGATCAACCAGTCCCATTCCTTTAAAATGCCTGATTCCACCATCGGCTTTAAAAGCCATTCCTGCGCTTTCCTGCCCCCGGTGCTGCAGAGAGAGCAGCCCCAGGTAGGTTATATGGGCCGCATTACCAGATCCTTGATAGCTGTTAACAGCAAAAATACCGCATTTTTCCCTGGGCTGCTGTTCAAGCCATGCCCCTGACTTAGAAGCTCTTTTCATTATTTCTTTGTTAAGCACGGTTTTCGTAATTCCACAATAAGCTTTAAATCTCCTGCTACTAAAATGGTTTTTTAAAAAAAGCTTGACAGTTGATTAAAAGGCCCTTATAATTTTTTATACTAAAAAATAAAAACCGTTTCCACGATACGGAAATATAGCCTGGCAAACTTAACTTGAAAGTGAGGGTTTCTAATCATGTGTGGAATAGCAGGACTGATCAGCACTAAAAAAATTTTAGAAAATGGAGATAGAATAAAAAGAGGAATTAGTTTAATGAACGACAGAGGTAATGGCCTGGGGGCAGGTTACGCTGCTTACGGTATCTATCCTGATTTTAAAGATTACTATGCTCTTCACCTGATGAGTGCCAATGATCAATCCTTAAAAGAAGCTGAGCAATTCATATATAAGCATTTTGAAGTAGCCTTCACCCGGCCCATACCGGTATGGGATAAAAAAATCAAAGATCACCCCGTATTCCAACTATTTTTTATCCTGCCCGGCTCACCGGTAGAAGAGCGCTTGCCTGAAGAGGAAACAGATAATGATTATGTAGTAGCTAAATCTATGCTCTTAAACCGAACTATAGCAGGTGCTTATATCTATTCTAATGGCAAGAATCTGGGTATTTTTAAAGGAGTAGGCACTCCTCTTGATATTTATGATTTTTTCAAACTAGATCAATACGCAGGGTATAGCTGGTTGGCCCATAACCGTTTTCCAACCAATACCCCCGGATGGTGGGGCGGAGCACATCCATTCAACATGCTGGAATGGTCAATAGTGCATAACGGTGAAATATCTTCTTATGGAACGAACCGCCGCTACCTGGAATCGTTTGGCTATTACTGTCAGCTGCAAACCGACAGTGAAGCTGTTGCTTACTTGATCGACCTTTTAATTCGCAGGCATGGCCTATCGATAAAAGAAGCCACCATAGTTCTGGCTCCCCCTTACTGGAAAACTATTGACCGTATTTCTGATCCGGAAGAAAA
Organism: Syntrophomonadaceae bacterium; assembly: GCA_003567725.1. Lineage (GTDB taxonomy): Bacteria > Bacillota > Dethiobacteria > DTU022 > DTU022 > B1SED10-74M. Next base: position 8,192 of record PWYU01000005.1, read on the forward strand.
GGAACTTTTACTCTTATTAAGATCCACCTATGAAAAAGCGATGCTAAACGGCCCTTTTGCTGTTTTAACCGCCTTTAACGGGGGCATGTTTAGTTTAACCGATAACACCAAGTTGCGGCCTATGACTGCAGCAAGCCATGATGGATATACTTATTTTGCCAGCGAAATCGCTTCACTTTATGAAATGCAAAGCGGGCTGGAAGATATTGTCACCCCCAGGGCCGGTCAGCCGATAATCACCTGTTTCGAAAAAGAAGTCATCGCTGCTTGCAAATAATTCTCAAGGGGGTCTTAAGCATGAATCAATCAGTTACGCAGCCCGGCTACCAATCATTATTCCAGCCGACATTTGATCTTGAGCGCTGTGATGGATGTGGGGATTGCGCGCTGCAATGCACTTTTAATGAAATTAGAATTGAACCGCGAGGAGACAGAAAAATTCCTGTCGCTAACAGGCTTTCCTGTGGAGCATGCCACCGTTGTGAAGCAACCTGTCCGCGTCAGGCTATATACATTGAAGAAAAACCGCTGGCCCTGCGCAGACACGGTATCTGGAAAACAGCTGATATTAAAAGGGTGCATCAGCAATCTGCTTCCGGCGCCGTAAATCTAACCGGCTTTGGCTCAGATAGCGATTTGCCCACTTACTGGGACCGGATGGTCTTCAACGCCAGCCAGGTGACCAACCCCGCTATCGATCCGCAGAGAGAGCCGATGGAAACAATCACCACCCTTGGCCGTAAAGCCCTATCAAAAAAAGAGAGTCTGGCAAAGAAAGGCGAAAACCAACTGATCAGGCTTGATCTGCCCATCGTTTTCGCCCCCATGTCTTACGGCAGTATAAGTTTAAATTTACAAAAAGCTTTAGCCCGCACCGCTTCTGAGCATGGAATGCTGTGGTACTCAGGAGAAGGAGGTTTGCATGAAGATCTTTATCCTTATACAAATTATTCAATCCTGCAAATAGCTTCAGGCCGTTTTGGCGTTACCCCAGATTATTTTCAAAGGGCCAGGGCATATCAGATTAAAATCGGCCAGGGCGCAAAACCAGGAATTGGAGGACACCTTCCTGGCGAAAAAGTTCTGCCGGGAATTTCTGAAACAAGAATGATTCCCGAAGGGAGTGATGCTATTTCGCCTGCTCCCCAGCATGATATTTATTCAATTGAAGATCTTCGTCTGCTGATTTATGCCATTAAAGAAGCAAGCAATTACAAACCAGTCTGCGTAAAAATAGCCGCAGTCCATAACGCTCCTGCCATTGCCAGCGGCATTGTCCGCGCAGGAGCAGATATGATCTATATTGACGGATTCCGGGGCGGCTCCGGCGCCACCCCTTCCATAGTCCGGGATAACACCGGCATTCCAACTGAACTGGCCCTTGCTGCCGTTGATCAGCGCCTTCAGGATGAAGGGATCCGTCACCAGGCCTCAATAATAATTGCTGGAGGCATCCGGAATAGCGCAGATGTCATGAAAGCTATTGCCCTCGGTGCTGATGCAGTTGCTATTGGCAGTGTTGCTTTGATTGCCTGCGGCTGTCACGGTTGCCAGCGCTGCCACAGCGGTAAATGCCCCTGGGGTATTACAACCAACAACCCCGCTCTTGGAAAAAGGCTCGATCCAGACTGGGCTTATCAGAGGTTAAGCAACCTGATCAAAGGCTGGCATCATGAAATCGAAGAAATAATGGGTTTAAACGGTATTTATTATATCGGCTCTTTCCGGGGCAACCGTTTCATATTGCGCGGTGTCGGGCTTACTTAAAAAGAGCTGTCGATACTGGGCATCAATCATGCCGGGGAATAAGGTGGTAAAAATGATATATATTATCGATGCTGATGGCGTTTGCTATCGAGACTTAAATGAAAAAATCAGAGATGCTGCAAATAAAGCTTTTAATCACATCCTGGTGAATAATGTCCGCGGGCAGCGCTATCTTGGGGCAGGACTGACAAAAACCGATTTGCAGCTAGAAATTAACGGTGTCCCCGGAGAAGATCTGGCTTTTTGCCTGGGGGGCTCGAAGGTTGTTGTTAAAGGACACAGCCAGAACGCAGTAGCGAATACCATGAACAGCGGAACTGTAGTGATTCATGGCCTGGGCGGTGATGCCCTGGCTTACGGAATGCGGGGCGGTAAACTTTTCATACGGGACAACGCCGGATATAGAGTTGGCATTCATATGAAAGAATTCAAAGAACGCAAGCCTGCAGTAATTATTGGTGGGACAACCGGTGATTTTTTAGGTGAATATATGGCCGGAGGTACTATTATTGTGCTTAACCGTAACAATCAAACTGCTAATGTGGCAGGCCAGGCTGATAAAACCCTGGCCACCGGGATCCATGGAGGAGAGATTTACATATTTAATTACGAGCTGCCTGACTATATGAAGGGGATAGGTGCCATAAAGACCCGGGCCACAAAGACAGATCTGGAAAGAATCCGTCCTTTTGTGGAAGAATACTGTAACCATTTCCAATTTGACAGCACTCCTCTGTTACAACGTGACTTAATAAAGATTATACCGGCGGGCAGCAGGCCGTTTAGCGGTTTTTACATCCCTTCCTATCCGATTGATACCGGTAAAATGCCTGCCCAAAAAGAAATGGCCTCACCATGTGAAGCCGCCTGCCCGGTAGGAATTCCGACCGGCCGATTTTTAGGGCATATCCGGCACGGTGAATATAAAGAAGCAGCTGCTTTAATAGACGATCATACCCCTTTTCGCTACAGTAATTGCGGCTTTATATGCAACTACCGTTGTATGGCCTCCTGCAGTAGAGGAAAAGTGGATTTTCCTGTACGGACCTCTGAACTGGCCCGCAGCTTACCGGGGACCGCAAGCCCCACAAAAAACGAGCAGGTACGGGGAGAAATAGCCGTGATCGGCGCAGGGCCAGCCGGATTAAGCAGCGCCTATTTTTTAGCCCGCCGTGGTTACAAAGTAAGTATTTTTGAAGCAGAAAAGCATCCCGGAGGGAAAATGTACCAGGTTATTTCCCGGGAACGCTTACCTCTTAAGGATTTGGAAAAAGATCTTCACAACCTTTTCGACCTGGGGATTAAATTTAATTTAGGAGAAAAAATAGACAGAAATAAGTTTGATCAATTAATAAACAATATGGATCATGTAATTGTAGCTGTTGGAGCACACCAACCTTTCCTCCCCCCTGTTAAAGGTAATGATCTGATCAGGGGAGGCCTTGATTTCTTAAAACAATTTAACCTGGGTGAAAAAATAACCATCAAACCGCCAGTTGTAGTAATCGGCTGTGGTGACGCCGCCCTAGACGGCCTTGAAGCTCTTGATAAATTGGCCATTAAACCTGAGCAAATAACGGTTCTGGATATTCAAGCTCCATCTGCCAGGGCCTCTGAGCTGCAAAAATGGCTTAACGCCGGGGTAAAGATCCTATATCCCTTCTTTCTGGAAGAAGTTGACCTAAATGGAATATATGCCCGGGGCAGCGACGGCCAAACTACTTATTTCCCTGGTGAAGCCGTTGCATTTATTAATGAAACCCCCGGTCTTGATTTTTTAACACCCGATCTTTCAAACTCCTTAAATTCCAGGGGATTTTTTGATCCGGCCGGCTTAATCGGCATAACGTCTCATCCTAAAGTCTCTATAACCGGTGATGCATCAGGCCTGGGTTTAGTTGCCGATAGCATCTATAAGGGACGCCTGTGTGCCGAAAGAATCGATGCAACTTTAAGTGGTCACAAATATAAGGTTGAAGAAATAACATCGATCAGTTCTTTTGATCTGCATCTATACACCAACGCTAAAAACAACAAACCAGAGCAGATCCCAATTCGGGACGAATACCAACGCTGTTTACACTGTGGAGTTTGTATCCGTTGTGATGAATGTATAGAGGCCTGCCCCAGGGAAGCCAGGGTTAGAGAAAATAAGGAGTTCAGTATTGACCTGGAAAAATGCGGCGGATGCGGCACCTGTGCTTATGCTTGTAAAGGTGGGGTGGTCCGCATGGTCCCGCGGGAATAATTCTTAATAAAATGCTTTTTTAGGCTTGACATCTCTCGCCTGGAGTTATATAATTACCTACGAGCAAAGGCGCTCGCTAAGACAGTCCTGAAAAGGCTGCTTGCGGGCGCTTTTTCATTTATTACAATAATAAGGAGTGGATCTAATGGGTAAGAATAAAGAAGAAATTATCGGAATGGTTAAAGAATCTGGAGTGAAATTTATCCGCCTCCAGTTTACCGATTTATCCGGACAATTAAAGAATGTGGCCATCACCACCGATCAACTGCCAAAAGCGCTCGACGGAGAGTTAATGTTCGATGGCTCATCTATTGAAGGCTTTGTGCGCATTGAAGAGTCGGATATGTATTTACGCCCTGATCTGGATAGTTTTGCCATTTTTCCTTTTCGCCCCAAAGAAGGCGGAGTGGCCAGGTTGATGTGCGATGTTTATACTCCGGAAGGGGAACCTTTTGCCGGCTGCCCGCGCAGCCAGCTGCAGAGAATGATTGCCCTGGCTAAAAAAGAAGGATACAGTATGAATTGCGGACCGGAAGCCGAGTTTTTCATGTTCCATACCGATGGTAATGGAGGCCCTACTTTAGAGACTCACGATAAAGGGGGTTATTTCGATTTAGCCCCAACCGACCTGGGTGAAAATGCCCGTCGCGAAATGGTTTTAAGCCTGGAACAAATGGGATTAGAAATAGAAGCATCCCATCATGAAGTAGCACCGGGTCAACATGAGATTGATTTTAAATACGATGATGCGTTGCGTACTGCTGACGATCTGTCCACATTCAGGTTTGTAGTGCGCACTGTAGCCCAGAGGCACGGCCTTTACGCTACTTTTATGCCCAAGCCAATCGCTATGATAAACGGCTCAGGAATGCACACCCATCTCTCCTTATTTAAGAATGGTTCGAATGTTTTTCATGATCCGAAGGAGCCCGATGAGATGAGTCAAGAAATGTATTATTTTATCGGAGGTCTGCTCGAACACGCCAAAGGTTATACAGCAGTAACCAACCCCCTGGTAAATTCCTATAAAAGGCTGGTCCCAGGATACGAAGCCCCGGTCTATATTGCCTGGTCACATCGTAACCGCAGCCCACTGGTCAGAGTACCGGCCCGAAGAGGAGTAGGCACCCGGGTCGAGCTGCGCAATCCCGATCCTTCCTGCAACCCATACCTGGCCTTTGCTGTCATGCTCAGGGCTGGGTTAGACGGTATCCAGAACCAGATCACCCCCCCGGACCCGGTAAATTTAAACATCTATACTATGACCGATGAAGAAAAAAAGCAGTATTCCATTGAGCAGCTTCCAGGCACCCTGCACCAGGCAATAATAGAACTGGACAATGATCCTATCGTTCAAGAAGCCCTTGGGGAGCACATTTATGACCGCTTCCGGGAAGGACGGCTCAAAGAGTGGAACGATTACCGAATCCAGGTCCACGAATGGGAAATTAATCAGTACCTGTCTCGCTTTTAATCTTTATAGAGAAATATCGTTTTTTGTAACTACACAGCCTCTGTTGTCATGATCCAGTAAAGCCTCCTGAAGAAAACTGAAGAAAGCGCAGTTTTCTTCAGGAGGCAACCGCAATTAAATTGGGATGAGTTGATGCCGCGTTTTTTAATATCTCCATGCCCGGGGGACGGTTGAACCGTCTTACCGGCCAAAGCTTAGTTTCGCTACGCTGACAATCGAGTCTACCTGCAGGCTGCTTTTCAACTGCTTGCTTTTCGCTCTAGCGCCAGAGTTAGTCCTTTAAAAATTAGTCTTGGCAGTTTATAGTATAATAAAGGCAGTACAACTGATACGGATAGAAAATAAGTATTCATGATAACGAAAGCGAGGATTAGCAAAATGAAAATTCTAGTTTGCACAGACGGATCAGTCCATAGTAAAAAGGCCCTGGAAAAAGCTGCTGAAATTGCCTCGGGTTGTAGAGTTTCTGAACTGGCGGTCATTCATGTTTACGACAATAAACCTGAGAGTTCAATTTTTTACTGGGATGAAAGCACAAGCATTAGTGAAGAGCAGATCAGACAGTTAAGAAAAATCATAGTCGAAGACAAAGAAAAAAGAAAAAATATTCTGCTGGAAGCCTTAAAATTCTTTGAAGATAAAGGTATTCAGGTTAGAACTATTTTTGAAGAAGGCCATCCTTCACATACTATTGTTCAGATAGCCGAGAACGAAGGTTTTGATATGATTGTAATAGGCAGCAGGGGCCTGGGCGGTTTAAATAAAATCTTTCTTGGCAGTATAAGCAGCGCCGTTGTCCAGGAGGCTAAAGATTGCAGTGTCCTGACGGTAAAATAAGATTTATATAAACCCTGGTCTGAAAGGCTTATCTATGGGCAAAAGCGGTTATGATTATTGTTTAGGTTCAAACAGTCTATCCTTCAGAAAAAAAGTTAGCGGAATGCTAAACAAAGCAGGCTTTTATAATTCAGGCACCAGCAAAAGCATTCCTGAATTGTTGCGTACTTTACGTACAGTTCAGCCCTGGCTGGCAGTAGTTGATACCGCCCTGCCTCCTGGAAATATTGAGCAGCTGGCTTCAATCATTGAAAATGACGGCCTTGCGGCTGCTATTTACATTAACACAACCGGGCTAGGCTTAGATATTTACGTTCAGTTAACCTGGCCGGTTGAAGCCCCGGTGTTAAATGCTGTAGCTGAAGCAGTCTGCAGTGAATTCGCTCACAAAAAAAAGCTCCATCAAGAAATTGAGGATTTACAGAACAGACTAGATCAAAGAAAGCTCATTGAAAAAGCAAAAGGGCATATTCAGGATATATGCAAACTAAACGAAGAAGAAGCTTATCAGTTTTTAAGAAGATCCAGTATGGAAAAAAGAATTTCACTGGCCGAGCTGGCAAAATATGTTATTGATGACCCCGGTTATATCGCTTTTTTATCGCCGCACCGACAAAATCCTTAAATAACGGGTGCGGACGGGTCGGCCTTGATTTGAATTCGGGATGGAACTGCACCGCCACAAACCAGGGGTGATCTTTTATTTCAATCATCTCCACCAGGTTAGCTTTCTCATAAATCCCGCTGAAGATCATACCGGCTTTCTCCAGTTCGGCTAAATAAGCATTATTAAATTCATAGCGATGCCGATGCCTTTCTTGAACCAACCTTTCTTTGTATGCAGAAGCGGCCCGAGTGCCGCTTTTTATTGTGCAGGGATATGCACCCAGGCGGAGGGTTCCCCCCAGGCGGGTATTATCTTTCTGACCAGGCAAATAATCGATAACCGGGGCAGGCGTTTGATCATCAAATTCAGTGCTGTTCGCACCTTCTATTCCGGCTTTATTCCTGGCAAATTCGATTACAGCACATTGCATGCCCAGGCAAAGGCCCAAAAAAGGAACTTGCTCTTCTCTCGCCACCCGCACTGCATTTATTTTTCCTTCAATACCCCGTTCTCCAAAACCACCGGGCACCAATATCCCGTCGACCTGTTTTAGTTGTTCAACAGCCTGTTTATTTTCCAGCTCTTCTGCATGCACAAGTAAAGTTTTTACGGCTACGTTATGTTCCAACCCGGCATGAAATAAAGCTTCGTTGATACTGATATAAGCATCCGGCAGTGCTATATATTTCCCAACCAGGGCTATTGTGATTTCATCTGTCAGCTTATTCTCCTGCTCAATCAGCTTCTGCCAGCTTTGCATATTGGCTGATCTGCAAGATAGCTTCAGTTTATCCAGAACCATTTGATCAAGATTCTGCTGCTGCAGTAAAAGCGGAACTTCATATACCGTTTTTGTATCGAGGTTTTCCACCACTTCGTAGGGCTTGATATTGCAGAATAAGGCAATCTTTTTTTTCAAATCCTCCGGCAGGGCATATTCGGTGCGGCAAACGATGATATCTGGTTGAATACCGATGCTGCGTAATTCTTTAACGCTATGCTGGGTAGGCTTAGTTTTTAATTCACCTGACATCGGCAGGTAAGGAACAAGCGTTACATGAATAAAAAGCACGTTTTCCCAGCTTAAATCATAACCAAGCTGACGGATAGCCTCCATAAATGGCAGGCTTTCAATGTCGCCTACAGTACCGCCAATTTCGGTGATCACTACATCAAGATTATTATCTTGATCCTGTTTGGTTATACAATTTTTAATTTCATCTGTAATATGGGGAATAACCTGCACGGTATTGCCCTGGTAGATGCCATCTCTTTCTCCCTGAATAACCGACCAGTAAACCCGGCCGGCGGTGACATTATTATGCCGGCTTAAAGGTTCATCAATAAATCTTTCATAATGACCCAAATCGAGGTCGGTTTCCGCTCCATCTTCAGTAACAAATACCTCGCCATGCTGATAAGGGCTCATTGTACCCGGATCATAGTTAATATAAGGGTCAAGTTTTTGGATGGTCAGCTTTAAACCTCTATTTTTAAGTAAACAGCCTAAAGAGGCAGCAGTAATTCCTTTACCTATTGACGATACAACACCACCTGTAACAAAAATATGCTTAGCCATAACTACTCCCTTCGCTGCCTGCTTTATATCGGTTCAATCTGCTCAGCAACTGCTGCAGCTGGTTTTAGTTCAACCACCGCACGACGAGGAGGCAGCTCCACCTCCTGTTGAACTTCTGCCTGTCTGAAAAGTAGAAAGAACTTTACTGGCCCTTTTACTGCATAGCGGGCAGTCAATCTGTTCCACTGAGCTGCTGCAGAGCTCTTCATATTTTTTTTGACATTGAGAACAGTAAAATTCATAAAGGGGCAAAACTACACCTCCTCTCCCTAATCCTTCATCATTGGATCATTAGTTATAAAAAGCATTATTATCACCCCGGCTAGGGCTGCACTTACTAGCAGCATACCGTAAATTCAAAACCCAGGCATTTAAAAAATGGGGTTACTGCTTTTTCCGGCTTTGACCGGTATGACCGATCTAAAAAAGCGGACCAAGCAGTGTGCAGGCAATTTATATCTGGATCATGCCGCTTTTAATAAGCTTTGCTGCAGCGGCATGATACTAACTAAGTCCGGCCCTTCAATCTTTTTCTCTTTTTTGCCCGTCTTCTTTTTTTACGCTGTCTTTTCAACTGTTTCCTTGTCTTTTGCTTTGCCATAGATTAAATCATTCCCCTCCTTACTCTAAACTGATAAATGCTTCCATAAAACCTATGGGTAATTATACCACTGCTTTTGCCCTTTAAAAAGACTTTTTTAAAACCTTACCATAAACTTCTCAAAAAAAATAATAAGAACATTTTAAAGGAAATAGCTGAAGCAATAGAGAAAATTCATATGCAGTGAAAAACTGTAACCCACCGGCCAATTATCAGCTCACTTGGGAGGTAAACAAATGGATTTAAGCCCAAATGCCCGGATTACTTACGAAAAAAGGTACTTGATGAAGGATGACAAGGGCAATCCTACAGAAACCCCAGAAGATCTTCTGCACAGGGTAGCCGGCAATATTGCCGAAATAGAAAAGAATTACGGCAAAGACAATGCCGAAGTAAAAAGAATTGCAAAGCGCTTTTATGATATCATGGCCGAAGCTCAGTTTATGCCCAATTCTCCAACATTGATGAACGCAGGGCGTGAATTACAACAGCTCAGCGCCTGCTTTGTGCTGCCTTTAGAAGACAGTATGGAAGGGATTTTCACTGCCCTTAAAAACATGGCTTTGGTCCAAAAAACCGGTGGCGGTACAGGCTTTGCCTTTAATCGCCTCCGACCGGCTTCAGACCCGGTCCGCTCCACCAACGGAATAGCAAGCGGCCCTCTTTCTTTTTTGAAAATATTTGATGCTGCTACCGAAGCAGTCAAACAGGGCGGCACGAGGCGGGGGGCAAACATGGGATCGCTGATTTACAACCATCCGGACATCTTGGAATTTATCCGCTGCAAAGGAAAAGAAGACGAAATTAATAATTTCAATCTTTCGGTAACAGTGTCTGATGAATTTATGAACAAAGCAACGGGAGAAGATCCAGATCCTACATATATCCTAATCAACCCGCGCACTAATCAGCCACACCATGATCCTGAAACCGGAAATGAAGCCAGGCTCGATGCCAAGGCAGTATTTGATTTAATCGTCCAAAATGCCTGGGGTAAAGGCGATCCGGGTATTATTTTTATCGATCAAATGAACCACTTTAACCCTACCCCTCACGTGGGGAAATATGAAACCACCAACCCCTGCGTTCCTGGCGAAACTTTCGTTTTGACTGCGGACGGTCCCAGGCAGGTAAAAAGCCTGGTGGGAAAGAAAACCACCCTGATTGTGAATGGTAAATATTTTCAATCTACCGATAAAGGATTCTTCTCAACGGGCATAAAACCTCTTTACCGTATTAAAACAGAGCAAGGGTATACCCTGCGGGCTACCGGCGATCATCCTGTCCTCAGGATAAAAAGAAAAAACACCTTCTGCCTGGAAAAAGAATGGGCACCACTGGAAGCTTTAAAACCCGGTGACCAAATAATGCTTCATGATCACCGGGAATTAAACGGCTGGGAAGGACTCTACAGTGACGAAGAAGGATACCTGGTAGGAGCTTTATTCGAAAATAGCATAATTAATTGCGACGCGACCTGCTTTTCTAACCTGGCACGACCTGGCGCCGCAGCAACTATGAGCACAGCTCTCAAAAATATAGATCATTTGCCACAACACATATGTTATAGACAATGGCGGAAAATAAGCAAAATCAAAAACGACAGGTTCAATAGGGCTGCACTAAAAGAAATAATCCTCTCACTTGGTATGAAGCCAGATGAAAAAACCATAACACCTTACTTTGAAACAGCAGCTTCCTCTCAGTTTATAAAGGGTTTTCTAAAAGGATTATTTGATACGAACGGTTCTGTCCATAACCCCAAGGAAGAAGACTTTTCCATTAAGCTTGCTCACAAGGACGAGAATAATCTGCAGGCAGTACAAAGGATGCTGGCCCGCTTCGGTATTGCCAGCACCATTAATGAAAATATAATAAAAGGAAAAACTAAAAACCTGACCAAAAGCAATAATGAATCTAATATCTACAAAACCAAAATCCAGCCTGAATTAATTATTTCTCATGATAATGCAGCCATATTTGCTAAAACAATCAGCTTTAGTGATTCTGAAAAGCAAATAAGATTGGAGAATAACCTGGCCCCTTCCAAAAGAAAGTTCAGTCAGGAAGATTTTACGGTAACTGTACAGTCAAGAACACCTGCTGGGAATGAAGAAGTTTACGATATCCAGGTTCCGGGGATTAATGCTTTTGATGCCAACGGCATTGTCGTTCACAACTGCGGGGAACAACCCCTGCTTCCTTATGAGGCCTGCTGCCTTGGTTCAATCAATCTGGGAAAATTTGTAACGGAAAAGGGCAAAATTAACTGGACCAAGCTGGCCGGTGTTGTCAAAACAGCCGTTCGTTTCCTCGACAACGTAGTTGATGCCAGCAATTATGTAATCCCCGAGATTGCCAAAATGCACAAAGATGGCAATCGTAAAATTGGCCTGGGCATCATGGGCTGGCACGATATGCTGATCAGGCTTGGCATCTGTTATGACAGTGAAGAAGCAATTGAAACAGCAAGCAAGATCATGGATTTTATTAATAAAGAAGCAAAAAAAGAATCTATTCATCTTTCCGAAGAACGTGGCGTCTTTCCTAATTTCGAAGGCAGTATTTATGATACGGGCAAAAAGGATGACCAGGTCCGTAATGCGACCCGTACTACTATTGCTCCAACCGGTACAATATCAATTTTAGCCGGCTGCAGCAGCGGTATTGAACCTTATTTCAGCATAGCTTACATTCGTAAAAACGTCCTGGGCGGGGTAGATCTTCCGGAAGTGAACCCTCTTTTTCTGGAAATCGCAAAAGAAGAAGGATTTCACAGCGAAGAACTTATCCATGAAATCGCGCGGTCCGGCAGTATTCCCAAAACTTCAGCTGTTCCCAATAAATACAAAAATTTGTTCAAAACAGCTATGGAATTTGACTATAGCTGGCACGTGCAACACCAGGCCGCTTTTCAAAGCCATACCGACAATGCAGTAAGCAAAACTATCAATCTTAAACAGAACGCAACCGTTGATGACGTCAAAAATGCTTACATTACTGCCTGGAAAGCTGGATGCAAGGGAATCACCATTTACAGGGACAGCTCCAGAAGTAAACAAGTCCTCAATGTGGGAGACGGTGAAAAAGACGTAACATTGAAACCCACCAAAAGACCTAAAACCTTAAGCGGGCAAACCACCAGTATCAGTACAGCGCTGGGTAATCTCTTTGTTACCGTCAACGCTGCTGATGGAAAGCCTTTCGAGCTGTTTGCCCAGATTGGCAAAGCAGGCAGCGATGTAATAGCGTTTACAGAAGCTATTGCCCGCTTAATTTCACTTGCTCTGCGCTGTGGGGTCAGTGTTGATGAAATTGTTACCCAGTTAGAAGGAATTGGTGGAGCACGCTCCGTGGGTTATGGTCCAAACCGAATTATGAGTGTTCCCGATGCCATCGGCCAGGCTTTAAGGAAACTGGCCCATAGCGAAATAACAGATAATAATCCCGGTAACAGTCACGCAAGGGAACTATGCCCCGATTGTGGAACCTGTGCCCTAATTCGGGCTGAGGGGTGTTTAAAATGTGAAGCCTGCGGTTTTAGCGAGTGCTGATAAATCCGGCTTTGCGAATAATTTATTTTTTACTGGGAACCAAAAAAGGGAATAAGGGTTTAGTGTAGAAATAGCAATATTTGGCATGTGGTTAATAGATTATACATCTTGGCTACAAAATCCATCAACCCTTTTTCGGAGCAAGCCGAAAAGGAGGCATCCTGGTGCAGGAGCAAAATCAGAATATAAAGGAAATAGAATCTATTATTAACCAGGTGCAGGGAGTAATCTCCGGACGTTTGATCTGCCAGAATAATGATATTGTTGAAATACATGTCCTTGCTGATTCATCACGCGCCCCAAAACAAGTGGTCAGAGATATTGAATCAGCTGTACTGGTAAAAATAGGCCTTGAATTGGATCATAAAATAATCAGTGTTGCTCAACTTGGAGACGATGTTACTTCTCCACCAGGATCTGATGGCAGACTCCAGTTAAGTTATATAAATTTTAGTATAAAAAAAGGGACTGCAACTATAACAATTACTATAAATAGCGGTGATGATCATTATACCGCTACAACCACAGGTCCCAATGCTAAATTCAACCGATTAAGATTAACCTCTTCAGCTACACTATCTGCAGTTGAAAAATCGAAGAACATAAGCGGTAATTTAGTGGTTGGTGATGTTCAGAAAATAATTCTTTGCGAACATGAAATTATAGCCGTTGCGATTTTTTTTCAAGCTAATAACAAAGAGGAAATATTGTTAGGAACAGCTATTAATAAAGGTGACGATCTTGAATCAACCGTAAGAGCTACTCTTGATGCTTTGAACAGAAAAGTATCAGGTTTAGAAAGGATAAAAGTTTGAAGCCGGCAGTTGGTATCCAGGCAATTATTATTGAGCGGAATACGAGCGGAGCGCCGCCAGCGGCTTTAGCGGAAAACCGTTGAGCCATACTGCAAAGGGGGTTTAACCATGAAGTTAACCCTAATGAAGGCGCTCATCGTTTTAGCAGGCCTGATTTTAGCCGGTACTGCCATCCTTAAGTGGTAACAATGATTTAACCAGCTGCCGGCTTCATTATTATTCAGAAAATCTAGCAAAAAAAGAACAGGATGATTATAAATGAAAACTGCAATGCCAAGGAAAGCAAAGCTTTATATATTAACCCTTGCTGTACTGGCCATTCTCGTATTTATATATACTGCTTCAATTATTAACTGGGATCAGGTATCCTGGTTCCCCGTTCTTGTTTTCCTGGTGCTGATTGTAATTTCTGAATCCTTTCCAGTCCCCTTGCCTCGGGGCGGCAAAATTACTGTAAGCCTGGCAACCATAGCTGCGGCCATATTGATTTTCCAACCCTTGATTGTAATCTTGATATCTTTTTCGGTGGAATTATTTTTTCTAATCAATAACCAAAACAGGATTAGACATCTTTTTAATATCTTCCAGATTACAATCTTTACCGGGTTAGCAAGCCTTGCTTACAATTTATTTGCCCCACCACGGCCGGATTTTACTCTCAACAGCATTGCAGCTTTTATTGCCGCTATGATCATAATAGTTATTCTAAACCACACTTTTGTAACTTTAATTCTTGCTTTTACCCAAAATGAAAAACCCTATACTGTCTGGCTGGTTAATATTAAATGGTGCAGTTTATCTTTTATAAGCATGGGGCCCTTAGGAGCCTTAATCGCTATCATTTATATCAATATCGGTTTTTGGGGGTTAGTTTTATTCCTTCTGCCATTAATCATAGCGCGCCATTCTTTTCAATCATATATGGATATGCGCGAAACATTTATAGATACAATTAAAAGCTTATCTTTAGCTATTGATGCTAAAGATCCATATACAAAAGGCCATTCTTCCCGGGTTGCTGATTATGCAGTTTTACTGGCTAAAGAGTTAAAATGGCCTGAAGACAGGGTGGAATTTTTAAAATATGTGGCCCTGATTCATGATGTGGGAAAAGTTACCATACCTGAGGAGATTTTAAGAAAAGACAGTATCCTTACAAAAGACGAATATGACATTATGAAGAAACACAGTGCAGCCGGTGCAGAGGTAATCAGGGATGTCAATTATTTTGCCGCCGGCTCAGATATTATCAAACACCACCATGAACGCTGGGATGGAACCGGTTATCCAGATCAACTAAAGGGTGAAGTTATACCGGTAGGAGCCCGGATTCTCGCTGTTGCTGACGCTTACGATGCTATGACCAGCACTCGGCCGTACAGAGAAGCTCTTGAACCATTAGAAGCAATTCGGGAAATAAAAAACTGCTCGGGAACCCAGTTCGACCCTGAAATGGTAAAAGCTATGACCAGGATTATCCCGCAACTCAATCTGGATATTGCAAAAGAGGATCACCTTGACAGCATATCCGGCAAAACTTTGCCTGTTATTCAATAAGTATTAACCGAGAAAGCTATACTGATGCAGGAGGTAAGATATTGTTTTGGGAACCAATTGCTCTGGGATTACTGATCGGCTGGCTTAGAAATGGTGAAATCAAAAACCTCACCCAATTAAGCTTAAACGGCTGGCCCCTTATTTTCTTCGCGCTATTAATACAAGGTGTTGTTTTAGCTGATTTTAGTCTTAGGACAACTTATTTAAATACCTTTTATTCTTTTCTTTATCTAGGTTCTTTTATCTTACTTTTGGCCTTCATCTACCTGCACAGGACCAGTAAAGGTTTACTAATCATAGGTACCGGAATATTGCTTAACCTGGTGGTTATAGCTGCCAATGGAGGTACTATGCCGGTAGATGGGGCAAATATCCCTCCGGATATCCTGGAAGCCCTGGCTTCAGGGGAAAAAAGCCCTTTTTACTCATTAATGAACGATAATACTGCCCTGGCTTTCTTAGGCGATCGGATTTCTATAGATTACAGGCCAAATCAACTGCTAAGTATAGGAGACTTGATTATTGCCATCGGGGTTTTTATCTTCGTCCAAAATGGGATGCTGTTAAAAAACTAAGCCAAAAAGCTTTAAATTTTTGTAACTACTCAGCCTATGGCCCTTGTTGAATGATAAGCGGTGCCACGGGGACGGTTCGAGCGTCCCGAAGCGCAGCGTAGGCCGAAGGGAAGACGGTGGAACCGTCCCCTTGGCTTAACGGACCAGACCTTAATAGTTGCAAATTTTTAAGCAAATGTTTACATCATTTTGGTGTATTTGCTCCAAAAACAGCCGGACATGAACACTGCTCAAGCCCTTGATTGACTTAAAGAGTACTATGACGATTTCAGTGTCCGGAAAAGAACGCTCAGGCGTTACATAGACGAACTGAAAATGAAAAACCACCAAATTGGTGGTTTTTCCGGTTATTTCAAAGCTGTTATAAGCCTTATTTCATGGTGCCGGAGCCCGGAATTGAACCGGGACGGACATATAATGTCCGAGGGATTTTAAGTCCCTTGCGTCTGCCTGGTTCCGCCACTCCGGCAAAATAAAATGGAGGCGACACCCGGATTCGAACCGGGGGTGGAGGATTTGCAGTCCTCTGCCTTACCACTTGGCTATGTCGCCCTAAAAAATGGAGCGGAAGACGGGATTTGAACCCGCGACCCTCGCCTTGGCAAGGCGATGCTCTACCACTGAGCTACTCCCGCAGAATTGGTGCCGAGAGGCAGAATTGAACTGCCGACACGCGGATTTTCAGTCCGCTGCTCTACCGACTGAGCTATCTCGGCCATATGGCGGAGCTGACGGGACTCGAACCCGCGATCTTCGGCTTGACAGGCCGATATGTTAACCATCTACACC
>PWYU01000034.1 GCA_003567725.1 Syntrophomonadaceae bacterium
AAATCGGCGCTAAACTGAATCTGCCCGACAGCGAACTGCACCGCCTGGATTTACTGATCACCCTGCATGATATCGGCAAGATCAACATTTCTGAAGCTATCCTGACCAAGAATAGTTCACTCACCGATGACGAATGGAAAGCCATCAAAAAACACCCGGAAATTGGTTACCGGATCGCTATGGCCACAGAAGAGTTTGCCCACGTGGCTGAAGATATCATCGCCCACCATGAACGCTGGGACGGCAGAGGTTATCCGCAGGGACTTAAAGGTAAAACGATTTCCCTTCTGGCGAGGATAACCGCCATAGCTGATGCTTATGAGGTGATGAGCAACGGCAGACCGTACAAAAAAGCAATGACAACAGATGCGATAGTGTCCGAGTTTAAAAACTGCGCCGGCACCCAGTTTGATCCGGAACTGGTGGAACTGTTCCTGGCTACTATAGAGTCGGTTGAGTAACCATTACCAATATCTTGTGACCCGAGACAAGTTTCACTATAGTCTCAATAACGATAATTATTGAGACTCTGCAAACCTCTCACAAATAATAAGCTTTTTACTCCTAACCTTTCTTTTCCTGGGCCCTGCGCTGTAGTTTCTCTTTATACATCAGACCGTCAGCTTCTCTAAAGGTCTCTTCTAGTGGTTGGTCAGAGTTTTCACTAACCGCTAAACCCATCGAAATACTAAGCGGCAAAGCTGTGTGCGTCTGATTGTACTTTTCAACATTACTTTTAATTCTCTCTATTATGTTTTCACCGGTTTCTCTATCTGTTCGGTTTAAGACCAGGGCAAATTCATCACCGCCAATCCTGGCCAACAAGTCATAGTTACGAAGAGTATCTTTAAATAGCGTCGCACAGGCTTGTAGATATTTATCACCTTCTACATGACCCCGGGTGTCATTAACCTTCTTTAGATTATCCAGATCGACTGAAATAATGGTAATTGGATACTCACGTGAATGCTGAAGTCTCTTCATTTCATTTGCAAAATAATGCCGATTGTAAAGTCCTGTCAACTGATCATGAAAGCTTACATAGCGAAGGGTTTCCAGGTTCCTGCTGTTTCTTAAAGCCACTGCGGCAATATCACTAAGAGCAGAAACAAAAACAATATCTCTTTGTGTAAATCCATTTTCTTTATTAGCCAAACCAATCAACCCAACTGCATGCTTTTCAATAATCAGGGGGGCAAATAGCACGTTATCTAGCCGCATATGTCCTTCGGGCATATATTGCATCCACTTGCTATCTGTAAAACTGTTATCGTAAACTCCTTTCAGAGTCCGATAAGCTGTTTCCCGTAAACCACGAATCGGCATAGGCAAGCTTTCATCTACAATACATGCTCGTCCACCGGAATCCAAAAAAAGCACTTCATTTTCCGCACCATCTGGGCTAAGCAAGGCTATATAGCCAGAGGTGGCTCCGGTTACATTTTTACAGTAATTAAAAATCTCCCGGGCCGAGGTTTCGAAATCCTGGTTATTTAATATCGCCCGGGCACTTTTAAGAAGAGCGGTATGCTCGGCTGATAACATTTCCAATTCTTTTATAAGTTCTTTTTTGGTTAAACTATTGATATTTTTCGCGATCACAACTCTCACCTGTCCCCAAATACTAACTTCTTCCGTACTTGCTTAATGCAGCGGCTAAGCTTGTCATCGATGTCAGGTATTAATTGACTTCATTTGTTACAGATTCTTATATTCTGTAAAGACTGCTACCGTATAAAGTTTGCCTGTTATTTTATAATATGCTGTACTACTCCACATTGTCAAATACTAGATAACCCTTTTGCCTGACCATTCTCAAGGTAATTCATGGGTGATGGACGATGCTTCACAGCCATAAAGCACTCCCGCTTTTCACAAACTGCACAGCGAGAATGAATATCCGGGTATCGGCATCGGCCTTAACCTAATCTACCGCATCATTTCCCGCCACGGCGGCGAAATCTGGGCCGAAGGGGAAGTGGGTAAAGGAGCCTGTTTCTTTTTTACCCTGCCTTAGCCCGGCCTACATTTGAAGAGGGGACTGGTGAATATGGATTATTTAAATGTAATTATTGCCGAAGACAGTGAAGACAACCTGGTTTTGATCATGCGTGCCCTGAAAGTAGCCGGCTGTAAAGCGCGCCCTTGAAAAATGATACAACCATAAGGATAAAAATATTGTGCGGCCCGCAGAATAAGACTGGCGAAACGCTTTTTTTGAAACCAGGCTTGAAGCGCAGGCCCCGCTGGTTTGACCGAAGCGGTGATAGATGCCTGCCTGGCTCCTGCCTCCGAAGACAGATCCAGGTTAAAGAGGGCGATAATCTGCTGCCCATTAATAGTTGAAGGTTAACCGGGATAAATATAATCGTACAGCAGAATCCCTGTTTGACCACTGGCAACTTTTTTCCGCGGGGACCAGATGGGTTTTGAATTAAATATATTACTTAAGGTTTTAGTAGACATTAAGTATTAATTCCCCCTTTCTTTATAATTGAACTTTAAAAAACCTTAAATCTCATCGAGTTCGACAGTATCAGCTGTGCGGATACTGTTTACAGTATGCCCGGTTAAATCGCCGATCATGGTCCCCAAAGCAGGCATGTTTTCGTTGCTCACGTCAAAAACTCCCTTCCTTTAAGTTTTTTAACTGACTTTATCCCAACCAACCACGCTAATAAATTCATTATGAAAGTTCCCATTTGAAACAGTGATTCCAGTGCTGTTTAAATCCAGTTTCTTTCCCTCTTGATCGGTCAAAAGCCCTTCGGCTTCTTTAAGAATTAACATCCCGGCTGCAAAGTCCCATACAGAAAGGGTATATTCAAAGTAGGCGTCAAAGCGGCCGCAGGCCACCCAGCATAAATCAAGGGCAGCGCTGCCAAGCCGGCGGATACCGTGCACATTAGCCTCAAAAAGCTGTTCAATACTCTTAAGCGTTTTTCGCATTATTCGCCCTCGATCATAGTAAAAACCGGTAGCAACAACTGCTTCAGCCAGGGATTGTGCTTCTGATACGCTGATCGGGATACCGTTCATAAAAGCTCCCTTACCTCGCCTGGCTGTAAACAATTCATCACGCACCGGATCATAAACCACACCCGCTTCAACCAGGCCGGAGCAAGCATAGGCCACAGATATACAGAAATGGGGAATATTATGAGCAAAATTGTTAGTGCCGTCTAAAGGATCGATAATCCATTGCTCGGCAGCGCCCTTTTTTACCTTTAAATCCTGTTCTTCGGCTATGATGCTGTGATCCGGGTAATTGGATTCGATTATTTTAATAATGGCCTCCTGCGAGGCCAGATCGGCATCAGTGACCAGGTTATTGGTACCTTTTTCAGAGATTAAGGCATGCCCCTGCAGACCTAAAACCACCTTACCAGCCTTACGGGCCGCCTGCTCTGCTACTTCCAGAGGTTTTTCTGGTGACTTATTCATTAAAGTATCAACCGCTTTCTTTATTATGATTTCCAGTGCTTTTATTTGATCATGAACCGTAGTGCAGCAATAACAATTTCCTCCGTTCTGCTTATAGCCGGTTGTCCTGAACATACTTAAGTAAGGCTTTAAACGCTTTGAGATTGCCTAAAAAGCTGATATGAGGATAAGCAGCAAGGGTGTTTTTATAACGATATCCGCAAAACCAGGTTTTTGAACCTTTAGTTTTAGTAATCTTAAACACTTCTTTACCAGAAGAGGTGCAAGTTGATTTATGAAATTCGTGAGCAGTTAATATATCACCCCTTCTGCCCAGCAGGCAGTCTTCAAGCAGGGTTATATCGATATACCCAAAGCGCTGTAATTTATCGGTTAATGTGCTTTCGCCCGGGAAAACCCCGCACATTTTACGATCATCTATACTCTGGTTTAAATAAAGCATTCCACCACATTCAGCGTAAATACAGCCGCCCTGATCTGCAAATGTCTTAATCTGCTCACGCATCTCCTTATTAGCAGCCAGCTCGTTTCGAAAAATCTCAGGATAACCGCCGCCCAGGTAAAGCAGGTCGCAAACTGGAAGCTCACGATCATATAATGGCGAAAAGTACTGCACGTAGCAGCTATCCTCTAAAAGTTTCAGGTTTTCCCGGTAATAAAAAGAAAAGGCTTTATCCCGGGCAACAGCAACTTTTAGGCCGGTTTGCGGCAGGCGGGGAAAAGGGCTGCCTGTAACTTCGCCCATCAAGTTTAAAAGCGTGCCCAGGTTAACAGTTTCACCTGCAAAACGAGCAATGTAATTAATCTGATCATCAAGATCGTCTATCTCCATGCTCTGCACCAGCCCCAGATGCCTGCTTTTTAACTCCGCTTTTTCTAAAGGAGGCAGGTAACCCAGCACTGCCAGTCCAGTGTAAGCTTCAATTTGCTCTTTCAAAAGGCGGTAATAATTATCATTAATCCGGTTTAAAATAACTGCCTTGATTTTCGATGCTTCAAAATCGGCCATACCTTTAATTTTTGGTATGGCCGTAAACATTTCGCTTTGGGGAGTATAGATTAAAACCGTATTGATCCCCAGCATGGTTGATATTTCGTAACTGGAAGCTTGAAAAGTGTTAAAAATGCCGTCAAAATAGCCCATGGCGCTCTCCACAATACAGCAATCACCGCTGGCCAGGGAAAAAGCCTGCTTTATTCCCCCTCTACCCTGCAGGTGTAAGTCGAGATTGCCGGCCTCATTTCCTGAAGCCACCTTTAAAAAAGCAGTATCGATATAGTCCGGGCCGGTTTTCAGGCAGGATACATCATAACCGCTGTTTTTCAGGGCCCTGATCAAGCCCATGGTTAAAGTTGTTTTACCACTGCCACTGGAAGGCGCAGCCAGCATAATCGTTTTCATCTTTTTTATCAAATCACCCATGAAAGAAAGTTAAAGCTACCCGGTTGGCCCTTACCACATCAAGGCTACAAACACTTCGTCAAGCCAGCCGGGTATTCCTTTAATAAGAGCTTTAAAGTCATCTTTAGCATTACAATCTTTTAGCATTGCTGATAAGTTAATGGACAAGTTCAATCTGGCTATAAAAAATACTAAATAAGACTGATTAATTTTATCTCTCGGTAAGAAGCCTTGTGGCCATAACTTCTATTTAAACCTCAGTATAGGTCATTGCTTTGTTATAGCGGATAACCCTGATTTATTGAAACTGTTCAGAAAGCAACGTGAGCAGCTTGCGCCTTGATAATCCACTATAATCGATGACTTCTCTTAAGGTAGCATCGGGTGAGAAAGAATCCGGTAAATCCCAAAAGTTAAAAATGATCTCTTCTGCAAGCCCTGTTTGTTCTGATATCTCAGCCAGTGTTGTCATGGCGGTTATTCCCTGGAACTTTTCATCCAGATCTTCAATCATCCCCTGCTCCCGGCCATTTTGATCTGATTGAAAGGCTTGGCCCTCAGAGACAACCTCACCGTCAGCAGAATAATATTGTTCACCCTGTGGCTGTCGGTCCACTGCCTCTATATAACCAGGTCTTCCCATACTTTGGGCAAACAAAGTACGTCCTTTTTCCCAGTAACCCATCTGGACGGTAGAAATAATGGTAATGGCCATAATTAGAATTGCAATAAAGCCGGCCTGGTAAGATTTAAGAGGTCTTAAGTTAAAAGAAAGAGAACCACCTTCCGGGCATTGATCAATACATTTATAGCATCTAATACAATTACTGTCATTAATTTTCTCCAGGCTGGCAATCTTAATATTAACCGGGCATACTTTTTCACATGCTTTGCATCCACTGCATGCAAGCTTTCTGAGCGGCTTTAAAAAACTCAAGCGGTTAAAGATAGAAATAGCTGCACCCAGGGGACAAAGATAACGGCAAAAAAACCGTTCGATGGATAATGACAGCCCCAGCACCGCGACCAGGACGACCCCACCCATTAAAACATCTTCAATTAATTCATCAGGCTCAAATATAGTCATAAAAGCAGACCAGGGGCACCATCCTTTATAAAATAGTACTCCCATAGACCACACGAAATATAGAATAGCAGCCAGTAAAACATATTTTGCAATTCTGAGCAAAGTGTCAGGTAAGCCATCTACTTCATATTTTTTAACTCCCAGTTTTTTGCCTAATTTACGAGACCATTCCCCTAATGTACCCAGCGGGCAGAACCAGCCGCAAAAGATTTTCCCCAGGATTACAGCTGAAAGCAAAACTGCAATAAATAAGAATAGTGAGGAACCGTGAGTTCTATGCACAAAGGTCCCTTCGGTAACAATGGAATAAAAACTGACCAACCCGCCGAACGGGCACAGCGCATGAGCAGAGGGATACAAATTATCATAGGCATGTAAAAAAGCAAAAGCTAAAAACACAGCCAGTACAGCACCCTGCCATAAAGTTCTATTCATAATTGTTTTAAGCAAAACGATCACTACCTCCGTGCGTATTGAGGTTATCCAGATTATGATTATATTAATTCAAAGTTTTATTCACTCAAGAAAAATCCAGTATCAGTTAAAAAGCTATTATTATGAACATATCCCCCACCAGCGGTGGGGGACTGCTTCTACATTAAGTGCCTGCACTCATTACCATTCTCTTGCAATAGGGGTGCTTTATTCAGCACCAAAACCGCCATTACTATTTCCCTTCGAATGGCGCATCTGCCGGGGCTCTTTGTTGAAATTATCGTACCGACCTTTAAACTCTTCGGGTACGATTTCCTGCAGACTGTCTCGTTTCTCTTCTTTCAATTCCAGGCGTTCATCATGCTTTTCAGGAACGCCTCTTAACTGTTCCATTGCTGCCTTAAATTTTGCAATGATTTCTTCAAACTGCGAAACCTCTTCTGGTGTCATTTCGTCTTTGGGACAGGTATCATAGTCCGGCCCGTTTGAATTATAAGCAAAAGCCATCGAAGACGTTGCAACCAGGAGCACCATTATTAATGCTGTTACTTTTAATGCCTTTTTCATAAGATATTACCTCCTTTTTTCTATATGCTCATTATAAACCGCTGTTTTGGAAGGATTATGGAAATTATATTAAGAAAGTATTAAAATTTAAACTAAATTATAATCATCCTGGCAAATAGGATTATGATAACAACTCATTAATCATGCCTGCTGAAGTCATGATCTATAAAACAACCAGTAACTGGATGAAAACACCTCTCTAACAGATAAGTAGGATGGGTACAACAGCGCTTAAAACATCAAAATGCCAGTGTTTGACGCAGCAGTAAACTAAAAAAGCCGCCACTGGATTTTAGGTGCATAATAGCAGAACATAATTATTTGCTGGACTAATTTTGTCCACGGTATGAAATCCTTACTGAATTTTTACAATGCAGGCTAAAAGAAGCTTGGCTTTATGATGCAGCCTGGGTTGACATTCCGAGCTCTATGATGCTGATTGTGATCCGGCTGACCGAACTCATCTGCTTCTATTTTTTTCTTTTGCCCTGGATATAAATTCTTCTGTATTTACGATAAAGCGTTCATGGTAACCATCTCCAATGAGACCAGCTTCATCTTCGGCTGACACCTTGAAAATAAGCCGTTTGCGATCTAAGTTAACCAGCTCAGCACGAGCTCTAACTAACATACCAACTGGTGTGGCCGCTATGTGGGAGATATCGACTTTAGTTCCCACCGTTGTCATTTCTCTCAGCAAATAACCTTCTAAAGAGTTAATTGCTGCGGTTTCCATCAGGGCTACCAGCATCGGGGTAGCGAAAACAGAAACACTTCCACTGCCAATCTTAAGCGCCGTCATTGATTCTGTTACGGTCATTTCGGCCTTACCGATCAATCCCGGTTCCAATTTGTCCATACCCATTAGCTCTCCTTAGTTATAATCCTGTTTTTAAGCTCTAATGCCCCTTTCAGCTCCCTTTTTTATCTTAAGGCTGAAACTTTTCTACAGCTTTATAATAATTCATTACACCGGCTGTGGGTTTAGCGCAGATTATTTTCCCGGTTAAGGTATAAAGCTGTTTTTATACCAAATTGATTGCATTTGAACATTTCAGCTTACTGATTATTTAAATCAAAACAGGCCCGGTTTTCGTTAATTAAGGGTGATCGATTATTCAGCCAGAATCGTCTCTCTGTTTAGTATGACTTCTCAAAAACTATAGCATCAGAAATTTCACTACTACTTTAATTAAATTTCTACGCAAGTTTTCAATTCCCTTTAGGCTATAAAATACATAAGGCTTAATATTGTCATAATTTACCTGTGACGCAACATAATTCAAGACCTGACCGTCTTAAAATAAAAAAAGGATTAACGTCTAAAAAGTAGAAAAGTAGAAAAATAAACAATAAAGGTTTTTATAGTTTTTATTCTTAAAATGAAGCTGGACCGGTTTTCCAAAATAAACCTTCTGCATGCTCTTCATAAGAGTTGATCTCTTGATCAATAAAGGTGACCTGGTAAAACCGGGCCAGCCCCTTCCGAAGCTTTTTATTGGGTTCAATTGGACTGTTCATTGATGGGATGTGATCTCCTTGGATAATCAAAAAGGCAGTCAAAACAATTTATTAAAAAACATGCCCGATGGTTTTGCTTACTTTCAAGTACTTACCGATGAGAAGGATAAACCCATTGATTATATTTGCCTGCAGGTAAATCCCGCATTTACAAAACTGACCGGGTTTGATAAAGACACGGTCTTAGGCGAAAAACTCACTGATTTCTATCCCGGGTTAGAAAAACTGGATATTGATTTACTTGGCATCTATAACCAGCTCCTTAAAACAGGCAAGCCTGTTCACATTGAAATTTACTTTGAATACATAAGAAGCTGGCTTGAAATAACCGTCTACCTGGATAAACCCAGCTATGTGGCTACCGTTTTTAAAGATATAACTAACCGCAAAAAAACTGAAGAAGCCCTGCGTGATAGCGAATCTAAACATCGTTTTCTCGCTGAAAATGCCAGTGATGTAATCTGGACAACAGATCTGGAGCTTAATTATACTTATATCAGTCCATCTGCTGAGCGCATCAGTGGTTACAGTCTTGAAGAAATCCTAACCTTATCTCCAGCAAAAATTCTAACCCCATCGTCTTTTAAGAAAGCTACTGAACTGCTTGCTCAAGAACTGACAGTAGAACAGGTGAGGCAGGCAGATCATGACCGGGCTAAAGTTATAGAAGTGGAACAAATTTGCAAAGACGGCTCTACGGTTTGGGTGGAGCTAAATGTTTCATTTATCCGGGATCAAGATGGAAATCCTGCAGGCTTAATGGGTGTAACCCGCGAAATATCTGCACGCAAAAAGGCCGAAGAAAAGCTTTTGGCCGAAAAACATGAAAAAGAAGTAATCATTAACAACCTATCAGAACAGGTAACTTTTATGGACCCGGAAATGCGGGTTATCTGGACCAATGCAAAAGTAAAAGAACAGCATGATCTGGACGAGACAGATTATAAAGGACAAATATGCTACGACCTTTTCTATCATCAAAGCGCACCCTGTCCTGACTGCCCGGTAGTAGAAACCTTACAAACCGGAAAAACCTGCAGTGGTATTCACAAATCTCCCGATCATAAATTCTGGCAGGTCACCGGTGTCCCCATCCACGATCAACAGGGACTATTAATTGGAGTAATGAGTGCTTCTCTAGACATAACTGATCTCGTAACTTCACAGCAGGCGCTACAGGAAAGCTACTCCTTATTACGCATTGCCGGCAAAACAGCAAGATTTGGAGGATGGAGTTTAGATTTAAATACGAATCAAGTTTCATGGTCCGACCAGGTGGCAATTATCCATGAGATGCCCGTCGATTATTCGCCTTCAATCAATGAAGCTATAAGCTTCTATGCCCCAGAGTGGCGCGACAAAATTAATGAAGTAGTTAATAACTGCGTTGAAAAGAGCGCACCATTTGAAGAAGAGCTGGAAATTATCACGGCAAAAGGACACAGGCTTTGGGTAAGATCTAGCGGGGAAGCTGTGAAAGATGAAAAGGGTAATATTGTTAAAATACAAGGTTCCTTTCAGGATATAAGCGAACAAAAGAAAATCGAAGCTGCCCTTCGGGAAAGCGAAGAGCGCCTTGATTTAGCAATGACAGTAAAAAATGAAGGATTATGGGATTGGAACTTGCTAACTAATGAAACCTTTTTTGATAATCGTTACTATACAATGGCAGGATATCAACCTGAGGAGTTTCCCCAGCATTTTGCCAGCTGGACAGAACGCGTCCACCCGGACGATCTACCTTTAGCCCAGCAGGCAATTGAAAATTACCTGGATAGTAAAACAGATATATTTGATGTTGATTTTAGATTCAAAAAGAAAGATGGCCAGTGGATGTGGATAAATGGAAAAGGGATGATATTTGGTAGAGCTTCAGATGGCAAACCACTTCGGATGGTAGGTACGCATACAGACATCACCGAACGCAAAAAGGCTGAAGAGGCATTAAAGCTACAGGCCAGGGAACGCGCTGCTGTTGATACTTTCACTTACTCAGTATCCCACGACCTGCAAGCCCCCCTGCGCCGTATTGAAGGCTTTAGCGAGATGCTGCTTGAAGAATTCCCCGACCAGGCCAATGACAATTTCCGCGACTATTTAAAGCGTATCATCACTCAGATCAGTTCTATGAAAGCCCTGACTGATGCTTTGCGACAGCTGTCAAAGATAGTTAGCCATGATATTGAAAAGGAAGAAGTTAACCTTAGCGCTTTAACCAGATCTCAACTGGATAAACTAAAGTATAAAGAACCCGGGCGCCGGCTAGAAGCAATAGTTGAGCCGAAACTCATTGCTGAAGGGGACACCGAATTATTAAACGTGTTGCTGGCCAACCTGCTTGACAATGCCTGGAAATTTACTGCAGGATTGGAAAAAGCACTGATTGAATTCGGCAGTATAGAACAGGATGGATGCACCATTTATTACCTTAAAGACAATGGCGCCGGGTTTGATATGAGCCATGCCGATAAGCTGTTCATTCCGTTTCACAAACTACACAGCGAAAAAGATTATCCTGGTATCGGCATAGGTTTGAATCTAGTCTACCGCATCATTTCCCGCCACGGCGGGGAAGTATGGGCTGAAGGTAAAATGGGTGAAGGAGCTACCTTTTTCTTTACCTTGCCCTGATTAGAGGATTGCCGCATAATCGATGGAAAATAGTTTTTTCTAAACCATTACAGGATGCTTAGGCGCAACTTCCTATTTTTCTTCTGTCAATTTTCCTGCTTTGAACAATATAACACCTTGACAGTTTTTTTAAGAAGAGATATAATCCATTTAAGCATTTTATTAATTAATTAAGGTTTGATCTATATGGATTTAGACAATAGTAACAATAAATTAAACAGTGGGATGCATACAATTTATAAAGCCCTGGGTGATGAAAAACGCTATCAGATTCTCCAACTGCTTAATGAAAGCAATCTCTGTGTTGGCGCGCTGGCCCGCATTTTAAAAATATCCAGGCCCGCTGTTTCCCAGCATCTTAAAATATTAAGGGAAGCCGGCCTGGTCAAAGGTGAAAAAATTGGTTACTGGACTCATTACCAGGTCGAAAAAGATCTTTTAAAGAAAGCTGCTCGGCAGCTGGAGCAGATATCAAGAACCGGATCATTTAATTCTGATCTTAACATTTATACATGTTTAAGAAAAAAAGATGAAAACTCCAAAACGGAAAGGAGGACCCTAAAGATGTGTGAACACTGCTGTGAACAACCTGAAAAGTTAAAGAGCAAGCCGGAAGCCTGCACACCGGAGCAGATCAAGGAATGCCACGGAGATAACCAGGAACATCCCTGCGAATGCGATAAGAAAGAATAGGAACAGGGTGATTGCGCTTTTGAAAATCATTGAAGCAGAAAACTTAAAGAAGCAATATAACGGCTTTACAGCCGTCGATGGAGTTAATTTCCATATTAAACGGGGTGAAATATTTGGCTTTTTAGGGCCAAATGGCGCCGGGAAAACTACCACCATTAACATGCTGACCGGGCTGGCCCACATCACTGCCGGCTCAGTTAAGCTAATGGGAGAAGACTATACCCGCAATGCCATTAAAGCCCAGGCCTTAATGGGCATCGTGCCAGATGAAAGCAACCTTTATGAAGAACTTGACGGCCGGGAAAACCTCTGCTTCTGTGGTGCGCTATACGGAATGGATAAAAAACAGCGAGAAAAAAGAGCCGATGAGCTGCTCGAACAATTTGGTTTGCAGGAAGCAGCAAGTAAACCGTTCAAAGCATACTCCAAAGGCATGAAAAGAAAACTAACCATTGCCGCCGGGCTTATTCATGAACCGGAAATACTCTTCCTTGACGAACCTACTACTGGTATTGACGTTGCTTTCGCCCGGCAAATTCGCAGCCTGATCACAAATCTCCACAAAAAAGGCACGACAATCTTTTTGACCACCCATTACATTGAAGAAGCGGAAAGGCTATGTGAACGAATTGCTTTTATCGTTCAGGGTAGAATTGTCCGTGAGGGGACAGTTGTTGAATTGATGCAGGAAACCCAGGGAGAAAATATTATTAATTTTATCCTGGGTGGTGATTTTTCAGCAGTTCAGACAGAATTCAAGAACAGCTTCCCCGATTATAATATTATATCCGGAAAGAATAACAGCGTTAGTATTCAATCCCCTGCTTCCTTTTCACTGTTACCCCTTGTGAAATTTTTTGAGGAAAGAAGCCTCCCGGTTTTCGAAGCTAAAATAGTTCACCCTTCCTTAGAAGAAGTTTTCGTTAATGTCACCGGCATTGAACTGCAAAAATTGCAAAATGAACAATCCACCAGGACCGGTCCAGGCCAAAAAGGGGGCATTTAATAAGTGAAACCCTGGATCGCCTTTTTTAATATTTTAATGAAGGATATGCGCAGTTACTACTTGAAACCACCGAACATCAGCTGGGGGTTAATCTTTCCGGTAGCCTGGACCCTGATGTTTTTCCTGCGCTCCCCGGTGGCTGTAGAAGTGCGCGACCTGCTACCAGGGGTGATGGCCCTGTCTATTCTTTTCGGCACCACGTCCATGCTCGCGGTAACAATCACCTTTGAAAGAAAAAGCCGCTCTTTTGAACGGCTGCTGCTGGCCCCGATCAGCCTTAACCTTTTAATGCTGGCCAAAACTTCAGGGGCAATCATGTTCGGAATCATTAATGCTTTTGTTCCTGTTATCTTTGCCGCTATCCTGACCAATCTGTCCGGAATCAACTGGCTGATGGTCCTGGCAAGTGTGGTTTTAATTGCCATCACTTCAACTTTCTTAGGACTTTTTATTGCTGTTTCGGTCACCCAGGTCTTTGAAGCGCAAACCTTTTCTAACTTTTTCCGCTTCCCCATGCTTTTCCTGTGCGGCCTTTTCATCCCCCTAGCCGATCTGCCTTCCTTTATCAGGCCTGTTTCATACGCCTTACCGCTTACTTACGGTGCAGATATCTTGAAAACAGCAGTCAGTCAAAACGGGGTTATTGCAGTACCTTTAAATTTTTTAGCCCTGCTTTTATTCAGCGGCTTTCTTTTTGCTTATAGCATTTACAATGTCAACCGGAAATGGATTCTCTAACTATAAGGCTTACTATTTCTAAAGCAATTTTCTAAATCAAAGCACTAGTATAATCCTAACCTGGACAAGCCAGTGTAGTTCCAGCCTAAACGATCAGCAAGTGCAGTTTTCTTAAACAGGCTGAGCAGTTACAACAATTATTACTCCCGCCATCTTAGCGTTAACTAATATTTGCGCTAAATAAAGTCTCTCCTGCATGGATTAGCATTAAATGATGACTGTGATAATTATGGATTTGAAAATGGATTTGAAACACGAGGTATTAAATAACTCCCGTCAAACAGTTGCAAATAAGAACCAGGTTCCAACAGACCTTTTAGTAAACTTTCAGGATTTTCCCCGACCTTCCCTGGTTGTTTCAATAACCTCTTCAGGGAATATCTTACAACCTCCGGCCGGTTATTTAAGATCCTGTGCTGCGGTTTTTCGGCGCTTCCCGGTTAAGTCAGGCTTTACCCTTACTCTACCTTTCTGCTGCCGTCCCTTACAGCTGTTCGGTTTGCCTGGAAACTTTCGGCTTCCAATTAAGGCTTGCACCTCTTTTCAGCCGATTTTTCCTTTCAACCCGAACCCAGTTTACCATTCAGACTCTCGGAACCTGGTAGATTTTATATTAACACAGGGCAACTGGATTGTCAATATAATTTTTAGTTTTTTGAATAAATAATTAATGGTCAGTTAGACCTGTCAATCATTACTAATCCGGGTAAACATGGATTCTTGCTTACTCATATCTTTACAGATTAAATTATTTAACCAACCAAATGTGTTATTTTTAGAGATCTAATACCATTAAAAGTCAAAAGACGAGACTGTTAATGCTGATGAGGATCAAGAAAATGATGGCAGCGCCGCTTGATCCTGGGCCAGCTTTTTACAGGCAAAATTGGACTTGACCGCTGAATAACTTAAAACCAGTAGCAATAGAATTACCTGGAGTAAAAAGTATGTTACAATATATAACATCCTGATGCTGAGGAGAATTAATATGCTGATATTGCGCTTAATCGGTAATATTGCCTGGCTTATCTTTGGCGGAATCATTTTAGCCCTGCTCTGGGCTATCGCCGGTATTTTAGTCTGCTTGACCATTATCGGCATCCCTTTTGGCCTACAATTTTTTAAGATTGCCGGTTTTGTCCTCTGGCCTTTTGGCCGGGACGTAGAAATAGGCAGCTTCGGGGTGGGGGGGCTAATCGGTAATATTATATGGATTCTACTTATAGGGTGGGAATTATGTCTGGCGCATCTGTTTTTTGGAGCCGCGCTTTGCCTGACTATTATCGGTATTCCCTTTGGGATTCAGCATTTAAAGCTGGCCATGCTGGCCATCTTACCTTTCGGAGCAAAAGTACTTAACCGCCCTGGTATCCTTAAAGCTCCAGCAGCAGATAAGTAAGCGATATTTAAATAAAACTACTCCGCCTATTGTCTTTGTTGCATGATAAGCGGCGCCACGGGGACGGTTCGAACGGCCCTAAAAGCATACATTATTATAAACCATCTGTACAGCTGGTCCCAGAACCAAGAAACGTGAACAAGTCCTGCCGCCAGGTTATCAACTTTAGCCTGCTAAAGAAACCAATTACTATTATCTTTTTAGAAAATCCCAGAAGCTTTTCTTTGGCGGCCATTCGGTATCATCCTGTTCCTCTAAACGACCCTCTTCTTTCTGCTGTTTTCGCAGTTCTTCTTCTAACTTTTCCTTTTCTGCTGCCAATTCAGCCTGTTCTTTGGCAGCAGCTTCTTCACGTTCTTTTCTCTGCCTGTTCAACTCTTCTGCCATTATATTTTTTTCAACTTCAAGTTCTTTTCTTGCCTTCTCAGCAGCATTCTCGCGCTCTTTCTGAAGCCTGGCCAATTCTTCTTCCAATCTCTTGTTTTCATTTTCCAGTGATTTAATGCGTTGTTGTAATTCCTTTTTAAGGGCTCGCTCACTACCTGATTTTACATAGTTATGGATACTGCGATAAATATAGAAAAACATCATGATTAATATACCAGCCAGGACAGATGCAAGAATCACAGCAAACAAGGTTAGTTCCAGCTGGCCAAAAAGATAATTAACAGTTACAATTTCCTGATTGGCTATGGCCACTGCAGCAACAGCAAGGGCTAAAAGTATCATTAATATGATAAAAACAGTTCTCATTCTCGCTTCCTCCCTTCCCCCGGTTCTATTTTTGAATTAACCTGTCAAACTAACAAAAATAGTTTTTAAAACTACCATAAAACATTAAACATTGCCCAAATACCCTATATTTTTTATTCCCTTACAAATTGAAAATACCTTTACAATAACTGATTTATTTTTCTATTAAAGGCTGGATATGAAGCTCCTTTTTCCTATTTTCAGTTTCTAAATCAATCCGGTCGGGTATGACAACTTAATAAGCTTCAGATTCTCTTTAAGCGGAGCGGTAGGCCAGAACACTAACTGTTCCGAGAGGCTCTGCCGCTTTTATATTTCAAGTTACCAGACTCCGGCTGCTGCAGGAACTTTATAGCGCTCTTCAAGGTTAATGGCCTTTTTTCTACAGTGTACGCGGCAAACTCCGCACCCGTAACAAAACCGGGGCTCTATTGCAACTTTAGAACGAGCCAGGCTGTAGTTAATCGCTCCAAACTGGCAGGCGCTTATACAATTCCGGCAGCCGATGCAAAGCTCAGGTTCAACCTTTGCTACGTACTCTGCCCGGAACATAACCGGCAATGACTTCATAACCGTAGCTTTAAAGGCCATGCAGTCATGGTCGCAGTTGCAAATTCCACCGATAAAAGGGGTAACAAAAGTCCATACAGTATGAATCAAGCTTTTCTTTTCCAGCTCCTTAAAGTGCTCTAAGGCTTCTTTTTTGGGGACAGTCTCTAACCCTTTCATGTCGGGACCAGTCAGGTAATCGGCCCCAACTGCCTCTACGATCCCTTTTAACTTTGACTGCTCCGCCGGGACCATGCTTAAACCATAGCAATAACGTTCCTCGGTTCCAAGGGATGCCTGGCGACAGACGCAGGGCAAACGAACCACGGAATTAACGAAACCAAAAATCTCTTCTACATCCTCAATAGGTAAAACCTGACCATGGTGCATTTTTTTCATTCGCCCGATAATCGCAGGTTTAATCACAGCCTGAACAAAACCCGGCATCCGGTTTAATGTGTCAAGCATATTGATTCTATCTTTTAAACGCTGTGGATCTTTAAAAAAATGCTCGATATATTTACTGCGCCTGAGATCGCTCAGCAAGTCTTCGGCATAGTTTTCTGCATTGAAGTACCACTTTTCCCCCTCGCCATGCTGATGGCAGAATTGGCACATTTACCGTGATCCTCCGATCTTTAGATGCCAGGCCTATCAATTTATACCAATTAATAACCCGATTATCGCACTAGACCTTGAACCAGTCAATTTCTTTGTTTAAAAAACATTTTCGTTGCAGCTGTTTTTCAAATTTTACTCTTAATTTTAGGGGGAAGTTGACGATAATTAGTTGTAGCGCCTTTTTTTAGAAGTTTGAAAAGTAAAAAGGAGATAATAAATGCGAAAGATTTCTTTGGACATGATCCGGCCCGGCATGATTCTGGCTAAAGCAGTTCTTGGCAGCAGCGGGCAGATGCTTCTTAAATCCGGCGTGGAGATCAGACCTCAATACATCAACTATCTCAGAAATCTTGGCATTTACGATCTATATGTCCGGGATGAACGCATCCAGGATGTTGAAGTCTCTGATGTGATTAAAGAAGAAACCCGGCACGAAGCCCGGTTGCTGGTCCACAAAATAATGAGAAATATTCAAGCGCCCGGCTGCCATGTTAAAAGTATCAATGTCCAGGATAAAGAAATTATTAAAACCGTAAACAAGATCATAAAAGAACTAATCGACAACAAGGATATGATTATCCAGCTGGTTGATATAAAAACCAAGGATGAGTATCT
The DNA here is from genome assembly GCA_003567725.1 of Syntrophomonadaceae bacterium. Taxonomy (GTDB): domain Bacteria; phylum Bacillota; class Dethiobacteria; order DTU022; family DTU022; genus B1SED10-74M. Next base: position 17,462 of record PWYU01000034.1, read on the forward strand.
GTTTGCGCACAGTGTCAACTGCACCGTTCTGGCAACACTGGTAGCCACTAAGATGAATTATGATAAAAAAACCCTTAGACTTCTGGCTACCGGGACTTTACTCCACGATATAGGCATGGTTACTGTGCCTGAACATATTTTAAATAAACCCGGGGAATTAACTGAAGATGAATTTGAAACGGTTAAAAAACATCCGGAGTACGGCTTTGAGATATTTAAAAAATCGCCCCTGTTTGATGCCCGGGCCGGAGCTGTTATTCTACAGCACCATGAGTGCTACCAGGGACAGGGCTATCCAAAGGGGATTAAAGGAGATCGAATAAACAAGCTGGCCAAGATAGTCAGTATAGCCGATGTTTATGATGCAATGACATCTGAAAAATATTACCGCCGCTCCTATTGTCCTCATCAGGCTGTTGAGCTGCTAATGGCTAGAGGCGGTGAATACTTTGATATGGAAATCCTCAATTACTTTCTCTCAGCAGTTGCTGCTTACCCGATCGGGTTCCATGTATTCTTGAGTAACGGGGAAAGCGGCCTTGTGATTGCCAATAATCCCGGCCTGACGTTGCGGCCGATAGTAAGAGTGCTTTATACCGGAGAAGATTTAGCTCCCCATCCTGAACCATATGATCTGGATCTTTCCAGGGAACTGGATTTGACTATAACCAGGGTCCTCAACTGAGCAATTTTCTAACGGAGGTATTATTGCTGATGGAAAAAGAACCGGTTAAAAGAAAAACGCTAGATAATAAAACAGGAACCGCAAGCAGAAACAATTTTTTTGCCGTAATCAGTAATTACCTGGATTGTCTGGTTGTTATCCTCGATTGGCAGGGTAAAATTGTCTACATTAACAGCTTTGTTGAAAATATCACCGGGTTTTATCCTGAACAGGCTGAAGGTAGTTATTACTGGGATGTTTTTTGTCTTTCAGAAGAAAAGGAACTATACAAGGCTTTTTTTGAAAAACTTAAACCCGAACTGTTGCCTTTTGAATTAAAAACCCAGATAACAGCCAAAGATAAAACTAATTCTACAATCCTGTGGAAATACAATATTTTGCAAGAGCAAAATGGAAGCGGAGATAGCCTGGTTTTAACCGGGATAGATATAACCAGCTACGACGAAACCAACAAAAAACTGCAGGAAATCGGTGAAAAATACAGAACCCTGATCCATGTTTCCCCGGTTTCTGTTATCTCTTTAGATAACAATTTTAGGGTAAAAAGCTGGAGTTCAGCCGCCGAAAAGCTTTTTGGGTGGACTGAAAAAAGTATGCTGGAAAAAAATATTTTTCAAACACTGGAAGATACAAAAGGCGGATTAAAGCAATACTGTGAAAGAGCCCTGAATGGAATCATAACCAACGAACTGGAGCTTGCCTGCCACAGGAAAAACGGAACACCGGTTTTTGTCAGCCTTTATTTGGCTCCGACCCGTGATTATAACGGTATAGTCGATGGTATAGTTTTAATTGCCCTTGACATAACAGAGCGGAAACAGGCGGAAGAATTAATTGGTTTTCAGCTTGAAGTGGAAAAACTAATTGCCGACATATCCTCTTACCTGGCCAACTTGCCTTCAAAACAAATCAGCGATGGAATTGAAGAAGTGCTCAAAATGGCCGGCAGTTTTTTAGGGGCCGACCGTGGATATGTTTTTCAGTTTTCCGAAGATGGAAAAACCAGGAGTATGACCCATGAATGGTGTAAATATGATCTAAACACCCTAAAAAATAAACTTAAAATTCAATCTCTTGATCAGCTGCCCTGGTGGAAAGACAAGATAAGATCAAGGAATTGGTTAAGCGTTTCAAACATTGAAGATCTTCCCCCTGAAGCAGAAAAGGAAAAACAGGTGCTTAAAGCACAGGGAGTTTGTTCTTTTATTTGTATTCCTTTAATTAAAGAAGGTTCTCTGTTCGGAGCTTTTGGTTTTGACATTCACAACCAAAAAAGAAAATGGGCAGAAGAACAACTTAAATTGGTATCAGTTGTGGGAGAGCTGATAGCTAATGCTTTTGCCAGATATGCAGCCTACTTGGAAATAAGTTATATGAGCTTTCATGATCAGCTGACCGGGCTTTACAATCGGCATTTTCTCAAAGAAGAAATGCAAAGGGTAGATACAGCCAGGCAGCTTCCCTTAAGCATAATTATTGCCGATCTAAACGGCCTTAAATTGGTCAACGATACTTACGGCCACATTAAAGGTGACGAGCTGCTGATAAAAGCAGCTTCAATTTTAAAAAAATCCTGCCGAAAAGAGGATGTTATCGCCCGCTGGGGTGGCGATGAATTTATGGTTCTACTTCCCAGAACTTCTATACAAAAAGCAAAAGCCGTTCAGCAGCGAATTATCAATAATTGTTCCAGAATTTACGCAGGTGCTGTTCCTGTTTCTATGGCCGTAGGAGTAGCGAGCAAAAACAAGCCGGGCAATGGACTGCATGATATAGTAAAAAAGGCAGAAGACAACATGTATTCGCAAAAACTGAACGAAAGTAGGAATTTTAGAAAAACTGTCCTGGCCACCCTTTTAAAAACCCTGGCCGAAAAAAGTTATGAAACCAAAATTCACATTGACCGGATGCAGGAAACAGCCGCACTTATAGGCCGGCAAGCCAGCATTTCCAAAATTGATCAGGACCGGCTTGACCTTTTAATCACCCTTCATGACATCGGTAAAATTAATATGCCTGAAAATTTATTTACCAAAAAAGGGCCTTTAACTGCTGAGGAGTGGGAAATGATCAAAAAGCATCCGGAAATAGGATTCAGAATTGCCCGCTCCACTGAATTGTTTGCTCATATAGCTGAAGAGATTCTGTCCCACCATGAAAACTGGGACGGTTCCGGTTACCCCCGCGGTCTAAAAAAGGAAGAAATCCCCCTTTTGTCACGCATTACCGCTATTGCCGATGCCTGTGAAGTTATGAGCAGCGGCAGACCTTATAACGATAAAAAGAACCGGGAAGAAATTGCGGCCGAATTAAAAAGGTGCGCAGGAACACAGTTTGATCCTGCCCTGGTGGATTTATTTCTTGCTATTTTTTAATAAAACTACCTGTTGTCCCCACTGCTGTTAAAGGAAAACAATTGTTTTTACATAACCACATTTGCTTTATTAACTTTCAATACCTTATGAACTACCTGCAATCTCTTTAAAAAATACCTCCACCACTTCCGGATCAAAGTGACTGCCGCTGTCTTTTTTTATTAAGTCCAGGGCATCTTCTTCCGACCAGGCCTTGCGGTAAGGCCTATCACTGGTTAAGGCATCGTAAACATCAACCACGGCGAAGATACGGGCCGGTAGGGGTATCTCTTTATCTTTAAGCCCGCGAGGGTAACCGGTACCGTCCCACTTTTCATGATGGCAGTAGGGAATGTCCAATGCCAGCCGTAAATACTCAATCCTGGAGAGCATCTCATAAGCATGGGAGGGATGCTTGCGCATTACCTTCCACTCTTCCTCAGTGAGCGGGCCTGGCTTTAACAATATCGAATCCGGCACGCTTATCTTGCCGATATCATGCAGCAGGGCCCCGCGCTTAACATGAACCAGCTCTTTATCCTTGATGCCCATTTTTTGGGCAATAAGCAAAGTAAGCTCTGTAACACGCTGACTATGCTCCTCAGTCTCTTCGTCCCTGAGATCAAGGGCATACGCCCAGCCCTCGATCGTGGCATCGTAAGCCCGAAGTAGTTCTACATTAGTTTGCTCCAGTTTTTTAAACAAAGCTGCATCATCAATAGCCGAAGCAGCCAGGTCGGCCATACCTGCAAGAAGCTCAGAAGCATCCGGTGCCAAAGCTTTTTCATCTTCCGTTGAGGCAGCCAAAATTATGCCCATAGGTCTGCCCTCACGCTCCAGTGCAGCATAGGCAAGACTTCTGATGTCATATTTTTGTAACAGCTTCATGAAGGGCAAATCAGGCGCCAGGGAAATATCAGGAACAACGTTGGATTTACCATGTTTTTCAGTGAACTGATCATAAAGTTCACAGGGTAGAGGTTCCATTGTTTCAGCAAAACCAGTTGGCAAACCTAAGCTATCGGCAATAGCAAAGGTTTCGCTATGTTCGTCATAAAGCTGAAATACGGATATTGAAACGTTAAGAGCTGAGCAGATCTCTTCACAGGTTACTCGAAGCACTGTATTGAGCTCCAGAACAGCGTTAAGGCGGGAGGCGATCTTTAAAAGTGACCTGGTCCTAAATCCCTGGCGGTGCATTTCTTTTTCAGCCTGAACCCTTTTAGTAATGTCACGCCCCACCCCTTGATATTCGATTACTTTGCCATTTTCACTAAACAATGCCTGATCTGTCCATTTGTGCCAACGTATACTGCCGTCAGGAAGCATAGCGCGATGCTCTTTTGTTACGCTGGGTTTATCAGGAGAAAGACTGTTAAGAAGTTTAATTAATTCATCTCGTGATTCAGGTGGCGTAAATTCCAGGAATTTAGAACCCAGCAATTCCTGGCGGGATTTTCCATGCGCCCTGCAAAAAGCATCATTTACAAAGGTTAAGGTAGTATCTGGTAAGTAGCGGCAAATCATCTCTTTTTGTGTATCAACAACAGACTGGTACTTCCGCCTGCTTTCAATTATAATTTCCTCCAACTGTTTGCGTTCTGTAATATCCCTGGTGCTGCCCTGCATGCCTGCTAAATTGCCCTGTTCATCTAACTTCCATGAAGCGCTGAATTCAACATGCACATAACTATCATCTCTTGTTTTATGGCGAGCCGATATGGTCACAGATAGACTTTGTTCTTCTGCCGGTTTGGCCAGTTCTTCCTGCATTTTTTCCAGGATAGCATTGAAATCCTCCTGCAAAACAAATTCATTTATGGGCATAGCTATAACCTCTTCAGGTGTGAACCCGGTCAACTTCTCAATCGCAGGGCTGATATAAGTAAAATGACCTTCCATATCAACTGCCCAGATCACGTCTTGAATGTTTTCTGTCAGGAAACGGTACTTCTCTTCACTTTCCCGCAGGGTATTGGTCATATCCCGGGCCAGGGAAAGGGCTTTCTCGCCTGTAGTCTGTAACGTCCGCAAATAAAAGAAAACAAAAAAACTGAGAAGAAAACCAGCAGCGAGTATCCCCTTAGGGGTATAGTGATCCACAGCGGCTTCAAATGCTGACCTGGTTTCAAATGTAAAAGTCCACTGATGTCCATATAAGTCCAGGGTTTTTGGGCTGGTAAACAGAGGCTCACTTTCCCGTTCTACCTCTCCATAATTAATACTGCTTTCGTACAACAGTGATTCCGAGGATACTGTTTCCCCGTCATGTATTTGAAAATATAATTCATTAACAGGGTCATTTAGAAGATTTTGCATTAAATCGTTCATGCGGAAGACACATGATATATAACCCTTTATAGCCGCCCTGCGTTCATCTACGGTATTGAGCAGCATTTCCTGTTGATAGACGGGGACAAACATCAGGAGCCCCGGTTGGACATCATCTTCACTCTCTGTAACCAGTGTTGTCATGCCGGTAATTACTGCTGCCCCGGTATCCCGTGACCGCTCCATGGCCTCCCGGCGCACTGGTTCTGAATATAGATCATAGCCAAAAGCACGGCGATTGCGCTCGTCAAAGGGCTCTATATACACAACAGGTACGTATACTTCACGTTCACCTTCAGGCCAGACAGTATATTCATTAAACCCTTCAGCCCTGATTTCTTCGATATGCTCAGCTAAATCCTGCGGCTTAATAACCCTTGAAAATCCTACTCCCTGGATGCCCGGGTAACGAACACTAACTTCGCGGTATTCATAATAGTCCCGCCACTCTTCCCGGGTTACCTCTTCGGAGGCAGCATATACCCCTGCTCCGCCTAGAAGTACCATTTCATATTGGTGGAGCCGATCAGTAATTTCATCTACTATATAATTAATATATTCATTATAGCGCCGTTCTTCTCTCTCCAGTGTAGTTTGCTCATAAAATTGCCAGATCAGAAGAGATAGAGCGAGTAAAACAGCCAGGGCGATAAAAGGCAGTATTTTCTTAAAACCTAATGGCTTATATGTTGAATTATAAGGTACTACCACAAATATTACCCCTTTTACTGCCATATGATGGCATTGCCAATAGTTTTGCAGATCCTGCCCAATAAGAAGCTAATGCTTACAAAGCGCTACTTTCTCTTGAGAAACTTTGATATTACTCATGATATCTGAACGCTTTTATTTTCAAGACCTTTAGGCCCTTAATTCCGAAATCTTACGCAAATTTGGCAAAACTTTTTTTAGCGATCCCAAAAACGCCGATGTACACTGAGTTTGGAAAGGGTTATTTCGAGATTGAACTTTTATGGCACCGGTTTGTCCGGGTTAGGTAGACAGTTGGAAATTTTCTTGATATAAATTATATTGTAACGGTATCATTTCGGCAGGTAATATTCAAGGGGGAAGCAGAGACAAATTAAGCTACCAATACAACATTAGCTGATAGAATTAATATTCACCATGATTGTTCTCTATGAAAGCTACACCTGGCAACTCAAAGCGGTGAAAGGGCAGAATCATGTAAATTTGATTTGAGATTCAGAAAAACCTTTGTTTAAGAATCAAATCACAGAACTGACGTAAAAAGGTGGGGCTGAAAGCCCCACCACTAATACTACACTCAACGTGACATTTTCAGACATCATTGATAGTAGCGAAATATATTACTAGATTTTCCTCTTGAGCATAATACCTCCACCAGTCATCAGCACCCCACCAAGAGCATAAAGAACCTGTGCGAGCGCCACTCCGCCTGTTGCAGGCAGAGCTACTATATCGCCCAATATAGCATCTGAATCACTATCCGTTTCCGAACCCAAGAGCGTTGTACCATCTACGTCTCCAGTTCCATTACCAGTTCCAGTTCCATTACTAGTTCCATTACCAGTTCCATTAACAGTTCCGGTTCCGCTATCAATTCCGGTTCCGTTATCAGTTCCGGTTCCGTTATCAGTTCCGGTTCCGTTATCAGTTCCGGTTCCGTTTTCAGTTCCGTTGTTATCGTCAGTCCCAATAG